>CBDTZM010000037.1:0-9528 GCA_965364915.1 uncultured Pseudomonadales bacterium
AAAGCTGCACGGACACTGCGGTTCCTCTAAGTTGCGCAACAGCGTGAACGGCAGGCGCCCACGCGCGCGTTAACCCGCATTATACTGACTCCAATGTCCCACCAAACCTCACACCTGGCCGATGCCATCCGCAGCAAAGCGGTTGAGCTCGGCTTCCAGCAACTGGGCTTCACGGATGTGGATCTGACTCACCACGAACCGCACGTGCGCCGGTGGCTAGCACGCGGGTTCAACGGCGAGATGGGCTACATGGCCCGCAACCTGACGAAGCGCGTGCACCCCGAGCAACTGGTGCCGGAAACTTGCACCATCATCTCTGCCCGTATGGACTACCGCCCGACGGGCGCGGATCCCATCGACGTACTGCACGATGGGTCGCGTGCCTACATTTCGCGCTATGCTCTGGGTCGCGACTACCACAAGGTCATGCGACGCCGGTTGGTGAAACTGGCAGCGCAAATTGACGATCTCGTCCAGGCCGTCGACACACGCTATCGCGCGTTTACCGACAGCGCACCGGTATTGGAGAAAGCCTTGGCTGAGAAAGCCGGTCTCGGATGGATCGGCAAGCATAGCTTGCTCATCCACCCCGACGCAGGCAGCTGGTTTTTTCTCGGGGAGATCTACACCAATCTGGTTGTTGCGGCCGAATCGACGCCTGTGGCCGATCAATGCGGCGCGTGCAAGGCCTGTATGACGGTTTGCCCGACCGGTGCCATCGTCGGCGCCAAACAGATCGACGCACGACGCTGCATCTCTTATCTCACCATTGAACACAAGTCGGCGATTCCCGAGGAACTGCGCCCACTGATCGGCAATCGAGTGTTCGGCTGCGACGACTGCCAGCTCTATTGCCCGTGGAATCGCGACGCGCCGACCACTCGGGAGGCGGATTTTACGCCCCGTCACAGTCTCGACGACGTCAAAGCTCTTGAACTGTTCCTTTGGGATGAACCAACATTTCTCGAAAACACCGAAGGCAGTCCGATACGGCGCGTAAGCTATGACCAATGGCAGCGCAATCTCGCTGTGGCGCTCGGCAACGGCCCTTCTCGACCCGACGTTATTGCCGCCCTCGAGACACGATCAGTCACCGCATCTGCGATGGTGCGCGAACATATCGATTGGGCGCTCGAGCGTCTGACGGCTTCGCCCGGCACTGAAGCGCGGGCTATTTAAAGAAATGTTCTCGGTAGTAGGCAAGCTCTGCAATCGACTCGCGTATGTCGGCCAGTGCCGTGTGCTCGTTGCGTTTGGTAAAACCCTTCAACAGCTCGGGCCGCCATCGCCGAGCCAACTCTTTGACGCTGCTGACGTCGACGTTGCGATAGTGTAGGTAGCCCTCCAAGATCGGCATGTAACGGGCGAGAAATCGACGATCTTGCCAAATCGTGTTGCCGCACAATGGCGCCGATTGCTTCTCGACATGCTGCTCTATGAACGCCAGCGTGCCGGCTTCGGCCTCGGTCGGGGAGACGCCTTCTTTACGAACACGCTCGAGCAGACCCGAAGCTCCGTGGTGTTGCTGGTTCCACTCGTCCATGCCTTCGAGCTTCGCTTCAGGTTGTGAGAGGGCGAAAACCGGACCTTCCGCGATCACGTTGAGATTCCCGTCGGTGACGATGGTGGCCATCTCCAGTATGACGTCGTGCTCTGGCTGCAGCCCGGTCATCTCGAGATCCATCCACACTAAGTTCTCCGTCATTCGCGTTCTTCTGACCACTTTCTCCAGAAGGATACTTGATGCGTCCGAGCGAATCATGGATCTTGGGCGCCATGACGCGTAAGCCCAGTGCCGATAACCCCGTGTTGGTCGAGCCCCGCGAGGTTAGCCCGAACGACGATCAGCTCTTCGTGCACGTTGCCGAACCGCAAGCCTTCTACGACGCGCACATACCCGACGCCGTCCACGTAGCGCCCGGTGAGTTGGTCTGTGGAATTCCACCCGCCACCGGCCGCTTGCCGTCCGAGGCACAACTCAACGATCTGTTCGCACGGATCGGCTACGACCCGGCGCGCCGGATCATCGCCTACGACGACGAAGGCGGTGGTTGGGCAGGCAGGTTTGTCTGGACGCTGGATGTGATCGGGCATCGCCAATGGGGCTACCTGAACGGCGGTATTCAGGCTTGGCGGGCTGCCGGACTACCCTTGGCAAGCGGCCTCGGGCCAGCACCAGCACGCTCGAGCGTCTCGCTCGACGTTGACCGAACACCGATAGCCGAGATCGAAGATGTGCTGCGGGCCCTCGAAGACCCGGCGCACGTTGTTTGGGACGTGCGCTCGCTGGAAGAGTTTCGCGGCGAGCGGCGCGCAGCCAAACACGCGGGACACATCCCCGGCGCCGTACATCTCGACTGGATGGCGTTGAAAAACCCCGATGACGACTTGAGACTGGCCCCCGGCCTGCAAGCCCTGTTGAACGCCCATGGGCTCACGAAGGACAAAGACATCATCACCCACTGCCAAACCCATCACCGCTCAGGGCTTTCCTACATGGCGGCACGCTTGCTCGGCTATACCAACATCCGTGCCTACCATGGCTCTTGGTCCGAGTGGGGCAACCGCGACGACGTTCCGATTGCCATCCATGAGTAGCGCCTTCGCAGCCCTCCAGCGCCTGTTGCCGCAACACGGTTTGACGCGCAGCGTTGGATGGCTGGCCAAGTCCGAAACGCGGTGGCTGAAAAATGCTTTCATCAAGGGCTTCGTCCGCGCGTATGCGGTCGACCTTGCGGAAGCCATCAACGAAAATCCTACCGAGTACGAATCGTTCAACGCGTTTTTCACTCGCGCGCTCAAACCCGGTCGGCGGCCGATGCCCGACGCACCATTGGCGATCGCGTGCCCCGCGGACGGCACGATCAGCCAAAGCGGGGCTATCTCCGGCAACTCTCTACTACAAGCGAAAGGCACCCGTTACTCTTTGGATTCACTCGCGCACGATCTCGGCGCCGGTTTTGATGAAGGATCGTTCGTCACGGTGTATCTCGCGCCGCACAACTATCATCGGGTGCATCTACCCTCTTCAAGTACCCTGACGGCGACCCGAAGCATTCCTGGCGCTCTGTTCTCGGTAAACGCTAAAACCGAAGGATACGTGGCGGATCTATTTTGTCGCAACGAACGACTCGTATGTCGGTTTAGTTCGCAGTGGGGTGACATGCTCGTCGTGTTGGTCGGAGCCCTCATCGTCGGCCGCATCGAAACCGTATGGCCTGGCCCCCGTTCTCGCTACCATCAAACGGAAACCAACCGATTCGACCTGCCTCTAGAGCGAGGCGACGAAATCGGTCGTTTCTTGCTCGGATCGACAGTCATCGTCTGCCTACCGCCCGGGCGCGCCGATTTGAGCGCGATGACCGTTGGCCAATCGGTGCGCATGGGAGAGTCGATCGGACATTGGCGGGTTTGAAGTAGTGAGAAGCTCTTAGTCTGCAGGAAACGGCATGACCTCCGATAGACTTGTCGCACCCATGGCCAACATGACAAGCCGGTCAACGCCAAGCGCCACTCCTGCACAGTCGGGCAACCCGTGTCGCATGGCCGCCAATAGCCGCTCGTCCGTTGCTACGGGTGCAAAACCCAATGACGCGCGAACCGCATTATCGCGAGCAAAGCGATCCTCGAGTTCGTCGGCGTCGGTCAGCTCGAAGTAGCCATTGGCAAGTTCGACGCCGTCGACGATCAGTTCGAATCGCGCGGCCCGGTCGGGATCGCGATCGCGCAGGCGCGCCAGCGCCGCTTGGTCGGCCGGATAGTCCGTGACAAACACTCGAACTTTACCCAGATCTATCAGAGCGCGCGAGAACTGACGATCCAACAAGTCGCGATTCCCCTCTTGTGCACCGACAAGTTGGCGATACGTTAGTCGTTCATACGCCTGGGGGCCGAGAACCAGATCCACGAGTTCGGCAACTTCCTCCATCAGCGCCTCATCGTCGAATCCGAGGCGATACCATTCAAGCATCGTGAATTCGGGGTTGTGTATCCGTCCCAGCTCACCTGCGCGGTACGCCGGGCCCATCTGGTATATCGAAGGTGCGCCCGCCGCCAACAATCGCTTCATCTGATATTCGGGAGAGGTTTGCAGGAAATCGCCGTCCGTCGTCTCAATGCTGGCGATCTGCGGTTCCGTCACCGTGGTGCTGGCAAGAGTGGGCGTTTGTACCTCGATCACCTTACGGTCAGCGAAGAAGGCGCGAATCATCGAGAGTATTTCTGCCCGGGCAGCGAGCGCATCGACGCTACACGTTGGTCGCCAACTCCTTTCCTCCGTACTCAAACAGCTCTCAAGCTCGGCTGACGTATTCACCGGTGCGCGTATCGATTTTCAACACGTCACCGAGGTTGATGAATAGCGGTACCTTGATCGTGGCGCCGGTAGACAACGTAGCGGGTTTGGTTCCACCTTGGGCTGTATCGCCTTTCAACCCGGGGTCCGTCTCAGTCACTTCCAGTTCGACGAAGTTCGGTGCCGTCACCGAGATGGGATGGTCGTTCCAAAGCGTGACCTGGCAAACCTCTTGTTCTTTGATCCACTGTGCGGAGCCGGCCATGGCCGATTCGGGTGCGGCATGCTGTTCAAAGGTGCCGTCTGTTTTCATGAAGTGAAAGAACTCACCGTCGGTGTACAGATACTCCATATCGAGCTCCATGACATCCGCAGCCTCAATGCGATCACCGGACTTGAAAGTGCGTTCCCACACCCGGCCCGACTTCAGGTTCCGAAACCTCACCCGGCTGAACGCTTGTCCCTTGCCCGGCTTGACAAATTCGTTCTCCAAGATGCTGCAAGGTTCGCCTTCCAGCAGCACCTTCAAACCGGCACGAAATTCGTTCGTCGAGTAACTAGCCATTTATCCCCAACATCATCCTGAAGAAAGAGTCCCTAAGAAAGAGTCCTGAAGCAACGTCCTCACGAGTTGTTACTTAATGCGCGGCGCTTATCCACTATACTATCCGCACGCAACCCAACGTGCAGCATGGAAGAGCCCCCACCCTTTCGAATCGCTACACCGGACGCAAGTCTGGATGAACTGTCGTTCGCAGCAACCGATCCCGATGCACTCTCCGAGTGGGTCGGCCGCTTGCCCGTTGCTAACACGACGCAAACTGCCAACCAACTGAAGCAGGCCACGGAGGAACTGGCCCTACTCAAAATCGGCTATCGAGGTCGGTTGGCGTTGTTGGAGGCGATTCGACCAACGCTCGCCTACATCTGCAACCGACTCGACAGCAGCGCGCTGAAGTCGAACGATCACGAGGCGTCGTTGGCGCAGCTATCGCAGCGGTTACAGGCCAACCTGGCGGTCGGCTACAAATCCGTCGTCGCGACCGTGAAAGGGGCGGTCGAGACGGATCGCTCCTTGTTGAAAGACCTGTTGCCGCTGGCACTGCATCGATCAATCTCGGAACTTTCGAGGATCTTGCTGCGCAGCCTGCAGTTGTACGTAGCGCCAACCGAACACCTATGGCTGGAACTGAACCATCTCTATGCGCTGTCTGAGTACCTGACTCTCGATGGTGCGATCGTGGTCGATGACGTCAACCATTCCAACCACAAGACCTCTGTTCAAGATGCGTATATACGTGCCGTGATGCTGGCCGCGTCGAAGCCCAACCAACTTCGTCACCGTGATCTGACGTATATCTTCAACGCGCTGGAACATTGGACGCCCTGGGTTCAGATAAAGCGCGCAGATCCTGACGCCTTTCTCGTCATCGACGTTGAGGCCGACTCTGGCCCCCGCTACGCCGGCATGGCCAAACAGCTCGGCGCCCCGCGCATGCTTCGAACCGACATATTGGCTTTCGAGATCGAAGCTTTCTTGAAAGAAATCGAAAGCAAGGTAGACGTTCCCGACTATATGAGCGCCGGGTTGCTGGGCCATGTCGTCGACGCTTGGGGGGCAATGCGCCAGCGCGTTCATACCCGTGCCAAGGGCGCCGGCGATCTGAAGATCTGCATTGGCCTCAACGCCGTTCATTACTTTCTTTCGGGAGCGGTCGCGTTCAGAGACCAGCTGTCCGTTACCGATGCGATGCTCGAAAAGGAAGTCAATCCGTTCCTCGTGGACGCGACGGTCAAGCATCAGTTCGACGCGCCCGAGGACCCTTGGGATCATGCCTTCGACGTGGGAGGTCGTATTCCCGAGAACCCTAATATCGAGGACCCTGATCGAATAATCAAAGAAGCCGGCCCGTCAGAACCAGAGCCCGTGCCGGCCAGTTATCGGTTCTTCAACACCAAGGTGCTCGATACCAGCCCCGGTGGTTATCGCATTCAATGGAGCGCCAGCTTTCCCAAAAATCTACAGACCGGCGAATTGATCGGTATCCGGGAGACGGATGACGCGCGATGGTGCATCGCCGTCGTACGCTGGATTCGACCGAGCGCAACAGGGGCCATCACCGGCATCGAACTGCTGGCGCCTCGGGCCATACCGGTGGCGGCGCGACTCATCAAGAAGAAGGGCGGGCCTCGAGATTACACCCGGGCGCTGCTGCTACCGGCTCTCAAGGCCATCGACCAACCCTCGATGCTGGTGACCCCAAGGCTGCCCTACCAGGCAGGACAGAAAGTTCACGTTCAGCGCCAGGGCATACAAACCACGGCCCAGCTGGCCAATGAGGTGATAAAGACAGAAAGTTTTAACCAGTTCACATTTCGTATGTTGGATGGTTACTTGGAAAACGCCCAAATCGACCTCAACATGGAAAACCTCTCGGAGATGATCGGTGACGACGCTCCAGAGCCTAGGAAATAGGGGGTGTCGCGCGTTGGCCGCTAACCGGAAAGGGCTAGATTTGGCGGTGGCGAAGGCGCCCAACAGGGATACTGCCGGTTCTCTGATGAGACCGGAACAACAGTGGTTATTGGCAGCTAGATAGCTAGATAAAGGACATGTCAGCGCAACAGCTACCCCAACACGCTCCGGTGCGGCTTCTCATCGCAGATACGTCTGAGAACATCGCGCACGAGCTCGATTCGATGCTGCGGGATGCCGGTATTCCAACCCGTCCCAACGTCATCGATAATCTCGAAGCCGCCACACAGGTTCTCGCCGACGGTGAAGCGGATCTGTTTCTTTGCAACGGCGGCGAGGCGGAACTGGTTCAAGTCATGGCGCAGGTCCACAAGCACGCCCCAACAGTCCCCGTTATTCTCCTTACCGATCCCGACAATCCGGTCGCCACCGCCAAGGCGCTCGAACTCGGCGCCACCGACGTCGTGCCCAACGACCAACCCAAACACCTCTTGATGGTGGTCAGGCGCGAACTCGACCACGTCTGCAACCGAGTTCGCTACGGTCAGATGCAGAAGGCCTTGAAAGAAGCAGAGCAACGCTGCCAACTGCTCCTGCAAAGCTCAAAGGCCGCCATCGCCTACGTGCACGAAGGTATGCACATCTATGCCAACGAAGCCTATTTCAAGCTATTCGGCTTCGACGAGAGCGACGATCTTTTAGGTCTGCCCTTGATCGACCTGGTGACTCCGGAGAGTGCCTCGGGGCTCAAAGACGCAATCAAAGCGTTTCGCGAGGATGCCGAAGAAGAGTGCCTGGACTTCGAAGGTCAAAGCACCGACGGTAAAGCGGTCAAAGGCACCATCACTTTGGCAGCTGCGGAGTACGAGGGCGAGACCTGCGTGCAGGTCACCATCCGCCGCCAGGAAATTCCTGTCATTACCGATATTGTCAACGCCGACCCACAACCGGCTGCACCGGACGCAACGAACCAAAGCAACGGGTCGGCGCTAGACCTACCCGCCTTCCTCGAAGCTGTCGGCAGCGATGCCGGCACCCGGTACTTGTTCGTCGCTGCCATCGACGACTATGAGGCGTTGCGGAAGCATCACGGGCTGCACGGCGTTATGCAGATCACCAACGCGATCGAACAAAGCCTGCGAAGCGATGTGGACGACTATCCGTTTGCCAAACTCGACACTAGCCACTTTGCATTTGCGATCACCGCTGAATCGATGGACACCGCGGTCGGTCGAGCCGATGCCATGCGCCAGGGTGTGGAGGAGTTCCTGCTGGAAATCGACGAGAAAACCGTTCGCCCGACCATCTCGGTCGTAGGTCACCAATTGGACGCAGACAGTGACACCAATGAGGCTTTGGATTCGGCTTTCCGAAAACTGGCCGAACGGCACGAAGACGACCGCAACAAAGTTGTCGTCGCCGCCGACGAGAGCGAAGAATCAGAGACCGACGAGGCGACCAGGCTCGTCCAGCTGATCAACAATGCCATCGACAACAGTACGTTCGTATTGCTGTTCCAGCCCATCATTAGCTTGCGGGGCGATTCAGACGAGCACTACGAGGTGTTTCTGCGCATGCTTGACACCAAAGACGAAGAGATGCGGCCCGCGCAATTTCTGCAAACGGCGATCCAAAACAACGTCGCCGGCAAGATCGACCGATGGGTAATCTTACAATCTATCAAGATGTTGTCGGCACACCGCGCCAAAGGTCACAACACCCGGTTGACCATCAACGTTACCTGCAACAGCGTTACCGACCCTGAGTTCATTCAATGGCTTGGCGTTGCCATCAAGGCGGCGCGGTTACCTAGTGATGCAGTCATCTTCCAGATCACCGAAGCCGATGCCGCAACCTACATCCGTCAGACCAGAGAATTCGTCGAAGGGCTGAAGGGCATGCATGTCCGAGCCAGTTTGAGTCGTTTTGGATTAACCGAGGAGTCGTTCGAAACCCTGCGTCACATTCCCGCGGAGTTCGTCAAGCTGGACGGTGCACACATCGAAGAACTCAAGAACGACCCCCAGTTGCGTGAGTCCATTACCGACATGATTCGGCAGCTGCAATCGAACGGCAAGCTTACGATTGTGCCGATGGTCGAGAGCGCCCACGTCCTATCGGCCCTCTGGCAGGCCGGCGCAAACTATATCCAAGGCCACTACCTGCAGGAGCCAACCCAAGAGATGGATTACGACTTCAGCACCGAAGACAGCTGAGCGTCCGGCCTTGCCAAATTTAGCAATCCAACGCCTGTTCGATATCCCGATCGCTGAAACCCATTAGATACAACACCGAATCGAGACCAAAGTTCGAGATCGAGTGACTCGCGGTTTCCTTGACCAGCGGTTTGGCGTGGTAGGCAACTCCGAGACCCGCTGCGCTCAACATCGGTAGATCATTGGCCCCATCGCCAATCGCGACTGTCTGCTCTAACAGAACGCCCTCGTCGTCGGCAATACGCTTCAACAGGTCGACCTTACGCTGCGCATCGACGATCGCACCCGCAACCGCTCCGGTCATACGGCCGTTCTCCACCACCAAATCGTTCGCGAACACATAATCGATGTCCAACTGCTTCTGCAACCGCTCACCGACGGTTTGGAATCCCCCCGAAATGATCGCGGTGCGGTAGCCGAAGTGCTTGAGGGCCCGTATCAGACGGTCGGCGCCCTCGTTCAACTCCACGCACCCGGCGAGTTCCTCCAACGTCTCGAGCGGCAGTCCCTCCAGCAACTGGGCACGAGCGCGAAAGCTCGTC
>CBDTZM010000038.1:0-9448 GCA_965364915.1 uncultured Pseudomonadales bacterium
TCCTCTACCTGCTGCATCAGCAACTCTTGCAAGATGAGCGCCTTGGTGGGGAAGTAGTTGTAGAGTGTCTGGTAGCTGATGTTCGCGGCTTCTGCAATGTCGCGCATTTTGGCTTGCTCATAGCCCAGCCGGCCGATCAGATCGCTTGCCGCGGTCAAGATGTCTATTCGGGCCTGCTGCTTTTTTTGTTCGCGTCGCGACATCGTTTATGTTGAATATTTGACACAGTCAATTATTAGAGCGAATATAGATATTGCCTGAAACGAGGATCATGTCAATGCGGTTTTTTGGGGTAAGGACGAGATGCGCGGTGCTGACCGCGCTGTATTGCATGTCACCGTTGGCTGCCGGCGCCGATGAGCCCGCGGCAGCACCGCTGAGCGCGTACGACCTCATTGCCGGTGCTATCGATCTCAACCGTGGTCGCACATCGTATTCCGAGATGAGCATGCTCGTGCACCGTCCCGACTGGGAACGTTCCTCGAGCCTCGTTGCCTGGACGCGCGGCCGCGAGGATGCGCTGATTCGCTTCACCGCACCCGCGAAGGACGCCGGCAGCGCCACGCTCAAGCAAGGCGACAACATGTGGACATACACGCCGAAGCTGAACCGCACCATCAGACTGCCATTCAGCTTGATGTCGCAAAGCTGGGCAGGGTCGGATTTTTCCTACAACGACTTGTCGCGCACCGACAACTTGCTGACCTTCTATACTTTGAGTATTTCGCACGTCGAAGAAGTCGACGGGCACACGCTCTATACGATAGAAGCCGTGCCGCACGACAGCTCGCCGGTGGTTTGGGGAAAGGAGGAGTGGGTCGTGCGTGATGATCATGTACTGGTTTCCCAGACTTTCTTCGATCAAGAGTTCGAGGCTTTGAAGCGCATGGAAACCCTCGAGATCAAAGAGCTTGGAGGGCGCGTGATGCCGACGCTGATGCGCATGTGGAAGCTCGACGAGCCCGACCACTACACGGAGATCGAGTACACCGAAGCGGAGTTCGACATACCGCTAGAAGATCGCATGTTCACGACGTTCTATCTGCAAAGCGGAGGCCGCTCTTAATGGCGGAAATTGCCGCCACAGCGTCGAAGCCAGCCGTCGGCAGCCGGGGCCTGCTCCCGGCGATCGCCTGGCGCAGCCTTTGGCGCAACCGCCGGCGCACTTGGTTGACCGCCGGCGGCATTGCCTTCGGCGTTGCGCTGGTGATGTTTTCGATGGCGCTTCAGACCGGTAGCTACGGTGACATGATCGACAACGCTACCTCGTTGTTGACCGGCCACGCGCAGGTACAGCGCACCGACTACATAGAGTTGTCACGGTTCGAACAGACCATTGACGATGCGACGACGTTGATACGTCAGATCGAGCAACAAGCGGGCGTCCTCTCGGTAGCCGCGCGGGTCGAGGCGTTCGCGCTGGTTTCGATCGACGAGCGAAGTTTCGGCGCTCAGGTGCTTGGGGTCGACGTCGAGCGGGAACGCCAGGTTGTGAACTTCTTCGATCGCGTGAAACGCGGCCGCTTGATGGCCGGTCCCGACGAAGCGGTGATCGGTTCCGGTCTTGCCCGCAATCTCAATGCCAATCTTGGTGACGAGATGGTGATACTCGGCGCCGGCAAGCAGGGTGGTGTCGCCGCGCTCGTGCTCGATATCGTCGGCATTTTCGATTCCGGTATTTCAGAACTGGATCGCTCGCTGGTACTCGTGCCGATTGCCACCGTACAAAACGAATTTGGCTTGGGCGATGAAGTGCACACCATTGTATTGCGCACGCAGGATGTCGATGACAGCGCAGCGATTGTCGAAGCACTCGACGGTCGGCTCCCCGAGAGCTTGAGCGTACGCACCTGGGATGCGGTGTTACCCGAGGTACGCCAATCTATCGACGTCGATCGCTTAGGTGGCATGTTCATGTATGCCTTCGTCCTGATCGTCGTCACCTTCAGTATCATCAACACGTTCATCATGACGGTGTTCGAGCGCACCAGAGAGTTCAGCATGCTGAAGGCTATCGGTATGCGGCCGGGTAAGATCGTGGTGATGGTGCAGATCGAGGCCCTTTTACTCTGGGTACTCGGTGTCGGCATTGCGATGAGCTTGACGGTGCCGTTGCTGGTTTGGCTCGAGAGCACTGGCATCTATTTGGGAGAGAGCATAACCGAGTTGGCGGAGGGGCTGTACATGTCCGATCGCATCTTCCCGGCGTTGGGATTGTCTGGCCTGCTGGTGGCGCCGACGGTCATGCTGGTGGCCACGCAGTTGGCAGCGTTTTTTTCTTGCTTGCGTATTTATTGGCTCCGGGCCACGGTCGGATTGCGGGCTGCCGAGTGAGGGTTCACCCATGGTAGAAGCGACGCTAGACAGCACAATCGACGCGAAACCAATACGCCGTGGCGCGCACAACACCGCGGCGATCGCGTGGCGCAATTTGTGGCGCAACCGCCGGCGTACTTGGCTCATGGCGAGCGGCATCGGCTTCGCGGTTTTTTTGATTGTTTTTGCCCAATCCGCACAAGTGGGTTCGTTTGCCATCATGGTCGACAATGGTGCCCGCCTGACGCTTGGGCACGTACAGGTGCAGCACCCGGACTATCATGACGATCCTCGGCTCGAAGCCCTGGTATCGGGCGCGCCGGCCTTGCGGAAAAGCATCGAATCGATGGACGGTGTCGTCGCCGCGTCGATGCGCGCCCAGTCGTTCGCTCTAGTGTCGGTGGAAGAACGCAGCTTCGGCGCCCAGGTTGTCGGCGTGGAAGCAGACCGGGAAGCCAGGTGGTCGACATTGCCGACCATGGTCGCCGACGGGCGATATCTCGCGGGTACCGGCGAAGCCTATGTCGGTGCGGTACTGGCGCGGAACTTGGGGCTGAGCGTCGGCGACGAACTCGTCATGCTGGGCACGGCCAAAGAGGGTGGCGTGGCCGCGGCTGCGGCGCGAGTGGTCGGCATCTTCGATACCGGCGTGGTCGAGGTCGACCGCTCACTAGTGCAGATTCCGATAGCCGATTTCCGAGAGGCCTGGAGCCTACAACCCGACGAAGCGCATGCGTTGGTCGTGTTGGCGGACGATGTCGACGGTAGCCTCGAGCTAGCCGAAGACATCGCCCAGATCGCGACCGGCTTCAGCACCCTGAACTGGCATGTGCTCATGCCGGAGGCCGTGCAGTTCATCGAGCTCAAAGCGGTCGGCACGCAGCTGTTCTTCGTCATCGTTGCCATCATCGTCACGTTCAGCGTCGTCAACGCGTTCATGATGACGCTGTTCGAACGCACGCCTGAATTTGGCATGTTGAAAGCCATCGGCATGCGGCCGGGGGCTATCTTGGCGCAACTACAGCTGGAAGCGGTTTGGTTGTGGTTGCTGGGTATCGGGGTGGGAATCGGGGCAGCCGCGTTGCTCGTCGGTGCGTTGGCGATCAACGGCATTCCCTTGCCTGCAGGCACCGAGGAGATTTTGCGGGGCATGAACATGCCGGATCGGATATACCCGGCCTATAGCTGGGATGCGACCTGGATAGGTGTCATCACGATGTTTTTCGGCACGCAAATCGCGGTGCTGGTGCCAGGACTGCGGCTGCGACGTCTGCGGTGCGTCGAGGCGCTCAGGGCTCAGGAGTAGGATGTAAACATGCCGTTGAAACTCTTGTTACAGCTATCGATTCGCAACATCCTGCGTCACAAACGACGTAACGGCCTGTTGTTGGCCGCCATCATCGTCGCGGTCGCCGCCGTCGTGGTCAGCAACAGCCTCATACGGGGCATGCAGTACGACATGGCCGACGCAGCGGTCAGCAATTTGACCGGTCACGTCAAGATTCTCGCGCCGGGTTACCGAGACGATCCGAACATCGACAAAAACTTTGTGCTCGCCGAGGACTGGCAGCCCGATGTCGCGGCGGAAGAACTTGTGGGTTGGGCAGCGCGGGTACGCGTTCCTGCGGTCATCATGAGTGAACGCGGCACGCGCGGCATCCAGTTCGTCGGCATCGATCCTGCCCAGGAAGATATCTCCTTTGTCGGCCGGGCAGCGTATGACGGCAATCGGCTGACCGATGCCTCTGATGGACGTGTGATTATAGGTCGTGCACTGGCCGAACAGTTGGAGACGACGGTCGGCAGGCGCTTGGTGATCATTACCCAAGGCGCCGACTGGCGTAATAGAGAAGCGGGTTTTCGGATTGCCGGGCTCTACGACGCCGACGGCACCGGACTAGAGAAGATCTTCGTCTTCACCGGCGTGAATACGTTGCAGAAGATGGTGGGGGCCGAGGTCTTCACCGAGGTCTCGATCAGGCTCGTTCGCGAACCGTTCATGTTTCAGTTCAAGACCTCGCTCATCGAGGTGTTTACCGGATTGGACGTACTCGACTGGCGCGAACTGGAACCGCAAGCCGCGGCGATGTTCGTCTTCGCGGACGCGGCGATCTTCATCTGGTTCTTCATCATGATGGGCGCCCTGACCTTTGGGCTGGTCAACACGCTCGTCACGTCGGTGATGGAGCGGGTGCGCGAACTCGGCATGCTGAGGGCGGTCGGTATGCGTCCAAGGAGCGTGGTCGTTCAAGTGGTGCTCGAATCGAGTGTGTTGATGTTCATCGGCGTTGCGCTCGGGATAGGTTTCGGGTGGCTGTTCATTTTGTGGTTGGGCGATGGGATCGATCTCACCCGGTTTGCCGAAGGTATGGAGTCCTTTGGCATGCGCACGATCTGGAAACCTGTACCACTCGCCGGCGACATGGTCTTGGTGGCTGGCTTGAGCTTGCTGTTCGGCGTGCTGGCAAGTCTGTATCCCGCTCGGAGGGTCGTGAAAATCAAACCCCTAGAAGCACTGAGAAGGTAAAAAGAATGAGTAGTGACGTCGTCGTTTCGTGCAAAGGTGTCAGCCGCACGTATCAAGAAGAGTCGGTGCCGGTCCACGCCCTGCGCGGTGTGGACTTCGAGTTCGTGCGCGGCGAGTTCGTCAGCCTGGCGGGGCCCTCCGGGTCCGGAAAGTCGACGCTGCTGAACGTGATCGGCGGTTTGGACCGACCGGATACAGGCACTATCACCGTCGACGGTGTCGAGCTCAATGGCTTGAATGAGACCGAGCTTTCCGATTTGCGGCTCAACAAGATGGGTTTCGTGTTCCAGTCATACAATCTGATTCCGGTGCTCTCGGCGTTGGAAAACGTGGAGTTCATCATGCAGTTGCAGGGCGTCGCACCTGCCGAGCGCGCGGAGCGGGCGATGAGCATGCTCGATTCTCTGGACGTCGCAGACCTCGCCGATCGACGTCCAGGTGATATGTCCGGCGGTCAGCAACAGCGCGTCGCCATTGCGCGATCGATCGTCACCAACCCGGTGTTGCTGCTGGCCGACGAACCGAGCGCCAACTTGGATTCGGCAACGACCGATGATTTGTTACAGCTGTTGCGCAAACTCAACGAGGAACGCGGCATCTCGATCTTGACGGCGACCCACGACCCAATGGTGATGAGCTATGCGCAGCGCCAAGTCAACTTGCGTGACGGTGCGATCGTCGAGGATTCGGCCGCCAAGGTTGCCTAAATCGCCCCTCGTCACGAGCAAGCGCCCGTTGTGGAGCCGTTTACTCATGGCGTGTTGTTGGCTTGTCGCGAGCTCGCCTATTCATGCGCTCGATTTCGACGCGCGTATCAAGTGGTTCGGCACGGGCTCGGCGCTGCCCGATCACGACGCGCAGCGTCTTCAAGACGCAACGCCGGCGTACGACACCAATGTCGACCTCAGGCTCATGTTTCGACAGGATGCGGGATCGTTCCGGTTTCTGGTCGATCATTCCACCACGCTGATCGCGGGCGATTCGTTCGGATTTTTCAACGCGCCGCAGACGACGCTCGATCAATCCCCCACGGACGACGAACGGCGTGTCATGGATCTCACCTGGGAAATCGAAGATGGCTCCCGCCATCGCAGCCTGCATCGGCTGGATCGACTGGCCATGCAGTACCAAAAAGGCGATTGGTCGGTGACGCTCGGCCGGCAAGCGGTCAGCTGGGGCAGCGGCATGGTGTTTCAGCCATTGGACCTGTTCAGCCCGTTTGCGCCAACGACCGTCGATCGGGACTACAAGGCAGGCGACGATTTGTTGCTTGTCGAACGGTTATTCAAGGATGGCAGTGACCTGCAGCTGCTGCTGGTGGGCCGGCGCGATGCCGACGAGGACCTGACGGGGCAAGCGGGTAGTGCTGCGCTCAAGTGGCACACGCTCGTCGGTTCGGGAGAGATCGAACTGGTGGCCGCCAAGCACTACGCCGACCAGGTGTATGGCGTCAGCGGCCGTTTTCCGCTGGGCGGTGCGCTGGTTCGATCCGACATCGTCGCGACTCATCTGCGGGATGGCGACTGGGAAGTCTCGGGCATCGTCAACATCGACTACAGCCTCACGTTGCTCGAGCGCACCGCATACGTCTTTGCCGAGTACTTTCACAACGGTTTTGGCGTCGATGAACTGCCCGTGTCCGTAGTGACGTTGCCGACGGAGTTGTTGGACAGGCTTGGGCGTGGTGAGGTATTCAACGTGATGCGCGACTATTTGGCCGTTGGCGCCACCATGCAGTGGCATCCGTTGTGGACTCAGTCGCTCGTGTTCATCAGTAACTTGCACGATGGAAGTTCGCTAATGCAGACCTCCTTGTCTTACGAACCCGGCGATCATCAACGCATGCAATTCGGCTGGGTTGAACCGCTTGGCCGTGCGGGCGATGAATTTGGCGGGTTGCCCCTGCTCGGTGAAGCGATAACGACGGGTGGTGCCAGCACCGTTTTCGTGCGCTGGTTGTACTACTTCTAGCCAACTACCTACCGGTACACGACGTCCTTCCCATGCCGCACCTCTAAACCCTCCCTGGTCTTCTTCGTGAGCTTCTTCACCACCAACCCGTAGGAGCGATCGATCATGCGTTCGATCTCGCCGCGCGGAATGGAACCGTCCAACAGCACCGTGTTCCAGTGCGCCTTGTTCATGTGGTAGCCGGGTAGTACCGATGCGAAGATGTCGCGCAGCGCCAAGGCTTCCTCAGGATCGCATTTCAGGTTGGTACGCGCGATTCCGGCCTCCGTTCCCAGCGTGGCGAACATCTTGCCGAGAATCTTGTAGACATAGACGTCGGGACCGAAAGGGAAATCCTCGATTGTCTCAGGCCGAGACAAGAAGTAGGCGCGCGCGGCATCGAAATCCATGTCAGCGGACGACTTCGTCCCGCAGCCGCTGATACTCTTCGAACGACATCTCGTAATCTCGCACACACGCCTGCATTTCTTGCTGGGTGCGCTTGCTGTGGCATTCGGCCTGGGCTTGGCCCGCCCCACGGTATAGCTCGTATTGCATCTTCGGCGTACACGCGGCCATGATCGCAGCCAGAACGATTACGACGGTTGCTTTCACCTGTCGGCTAACGCGACTTAGGGGCTAGGGTCACCCGAACGCGTTCGTTCCGGCCGCCAGTCGCGCGCGCGGTTTGCGCGTCTAGATCGTAGACGATGGTTTCTGCACGTACGAAATCCTCTCCCTGTTTGAGGATGCCGTTACCGTTCGCGCGGACGATCGATTCCACGAACAAGTAGTCGAGTTCGTCACCGGTTATCAATAAGGATGGCTGCCTGATTTGATCGGTAAGCGCCGCGGGAGTGCCGGTGGCTTGCATCACGGTAATCTTGTTGTCCTCGTCGAAGAACACCACCAGCTCATCGGCGTTGATTGTGTAGTTGCCTTGTGTGACTGCTACGTCGCCTGTGTAAACTGCCTTACGCTCGGCTAACAACATTTCGAACTGAAGCGCTTCGATGTTGATCGGCTGCGCCGAGTTCGCCTGACCGACCAGTACTAGAAACAAAGCGGTCAACACTGGTGTTAAACCTCGATCGACTTACCAGCAGTTTCGGCGGATGCCACGTTGGCTTTCTTCGCTTCGATGAGCTGCGGTACAACGTTGTCGAGCTCGTCGAGTGTCCACAACCCCGACGCTTTGTGGAACTGCTTGATCACTCGGGGCTGCTGCATGATGGCGACACCGCCGCGCCCCGTGTGAAAAATCTCCGAGGTGATACCGGCCGCCTCTTCACTGGCCAGCCAGGCGCAAATTGGTGCGACATGTTGCGGGCCGCCCTCCTCGATCTCGTCTTCGTTGACTTCTTCACCCCGGTTTTCCCGTAAAGGAATCGTCATGCGGGTCAAGGCGCCCGGCGAGATGGTGTTGACCGTGCAGCCGTACTTCGCCAGTTCCAATGCCAGCACCCGTGAGAAACCGGCGATGCCGGCCTTGGCCGCGCCGTAGTTGGCTTGTCCGAAGTTGCCATACAACCCCGAGACGCTGGAGAAGTTGATGATGCGGCAGCCGGTGCGGTTGTTCTCGCGGACATACTTGGCAAAAGGCCGCGAGCAACAGTAATGGCCTTTCAGATGCACGTTGATGACCGCGTCCCAGTCCGCCTCGTCCATATTGAAGATCGACCGGTCGCGCAGGATGCCCGCGTTGTTGACCAATATGTCCATACCGCCAAACGCGTCGAGTGCCGTCTGTAACAACGCCTCGCCGCCGGCAACCTCGGCAACCGAATCGGTATTGGATGCGGCTTCGCCTCCTGCCGCCTGAATTTCGGCGACGACATCATCGGCAATCTTGCCGGTGCCGGTGCCATCGGTGTTGCCGCCGAGGTCGTTGACGACGATCTTGGCGCCTTCTTGCGCCATGAGTAGCGCAATCTCGCGTCCGATACCGCGCCCCGCGCCCGTGATGACCGCAACCTTATCGTCTAGACGTCCCATGATTCCCCCTTCAACCCTTGATACTTGTGTTCGTTGGCAAGCCTCCGATACTACACCAAGATCAACACGAGACGGGAGTACGCTTGAAACAATACGGGGACGCCGCGGTTGAGTTGATCGAGGGCGTGTTGGCCAGCGGCGTGCGTCATGCGGTGGTACTGATGCGGCACTCGGCTCGTGAGTTCGACCCGTTGCTACACGACCTGGAGAACCCGCTAACCGACGAGGGCCGAGAATACTGTGTGCGCCTCGGCAAAGCTCTACCAAAGGATCTCACGCTGCGGGGCTACGCCAGTCCCGCAGAGCGCTGTCTGGAAACCGCACAGCTGATATTGGCAGGTCATCGGGACACCGGCGGCGAGTCGACTCGACACAGACCGGTCGAGGCGCTTGGGGTGTTCTATGTGCTGGATCAGATGAAGATGTGGAAGGGCATGCGTGACGTTGGCGGGATGGTCGCTTATCTACAGCAGTGGTTTGCCGGTAACGTGCCGGCGGATGCGATGATGCCGCCTGAGCTAGCGGCGACCTTGGTGCTGCGCGTCATGACGGGCAAGTTGGGCTCGAAGGTGGGCTCGCCCCAGTTGGACATCTGTGTATCTCACGACATGACGGTCCATCTCGTGCGCGATCGGCTGCTCAATGAGCCGGTAGACGGTC
>CBDTZM010000039.1:0-9387 GCA_965364915.1 uncultured Pseudomonadales bacterium
GGCTTCGGTAATACCCGCTTCAAATCCAGCACCAATCGAGCCCCCCGGCGCACCACGCCCGGAGAGCCAGGGGAGCAGCGTGAACTGAGCTTGCAACTCAAGTTGCTCGCAGACGTTGGCTTGTTGGGACTTCCCAACGCCGGGAAGTCGACGCTGATATCCGTCGTGTCCGCGGCAAGGCCCAAGATTGCCGACTACCCGTTTACGACCTTGGTCCCGAGTTTGGGCGTCGTACGGGTCGCGACCGATGCGAGTTTCGTGATGGCGGACATTCCCGGACTCATTGCCGGGGCTGCCCAAGGCGCGGGGCTCGGCGCCCAGTTCTTGCGCCACCTCTCCCGCACCCGGTTGCTGTTGCACCTGGTCGACGTTTGTCCCGAGGACGGCTCCGACCCGGTCGACAATGTGCGGCTGATCGACACGGAACTCGACACGTATAGCGCCTCGCTCGGGGCGCGGCCCAACTGGTTGATCCTCACCAAAATTGATCAATTGGACGCAGACGATCTACAAGCGCTGACCGGGCGTCTCGGGAAAGCGTTTCCCGAACGGCAGGTGAGTGCGATCTCTGCGCTGGGTGACACCGGTGTGAAAGCCTTGATGCAAGCCGTGATGGCTGAGCTTGCTCGAACCCGCGAGGCACTGGCAAGCGATGCGGCGGCGCGCGATGCGGAACAACGGCTGAGCGCCGAGATAAGCCAGGATGTGCGTACGAGTGCTCAGGCGCACAGGGCCAAAATTCGAAGGCGTCGCAAAGCCAGCGTACGCCAATGAGCATTCACCTAAGCCAGGCGGAGGCGCGTCGGCAAGTCGCCGCCGCCGAACGGATCGTGATCAAAGTCGGTAGTGCGCTGCTGAGCGATCCCGAGGCGGGATTGTCACATGACACCATCTCGAGTTGGTGCCGGGACATCGTCGAGCTCCTGGCCGCCGGCAAGCAAATCCTGCTGGTATCGTCGGGCGCCGTGGCAGAGGGGGTGGCGCGGTTGGGTTGGAACCTGCGGCCAACGGATCTGCCACGGCTACAAGCCGCGGCTGCCGTTGGGCAAATGGGTTTGGTGCAGGCTTACGAGGCCGCGTTTGCCGAACATGCACGACATACGGCGATCGTTCTGCTCACCCACGAAGATCTTGCTGACCGCGAACGCTATCTCAACGCCCGTTCGACATTGATGCAGCTGTTGGGCCTCGGCGTCGTACCGATCGTCAACGAGAACGACACGGTCGCGACCGAGGAAATCCGATTTGGCGACAACGACACCCTAGCGGCGCTCGTGACGAATTTACTCGCCGCAGATCTATTGATCGTGTTGACCGACGTCGATGGCATCTACGAAGGTGACCCCAAGGCCAACGCCAATGCCAAACGCATCGAGTATGCAGAAGCGATCGATCCGGCGCTCGACAATGTAGCGGGCGAGGGCGGTGCCCTAGGCCGTGGTGGCATGGTGACCAAGATCGGGGCCGCGCGATTGGCTGCACGTTCCGGTGCGCACACGATCATTGCCGACGGAAGGCAAGCTCATGCGCTAACGTCAATTCTGGCGGGGCAGCCGATCGGCACCCTGCTGGCCGCGACGATACGGCCTCTGGACGCCCGCAAGCGTTGGATTGCCGGCCATCTGAAACCGAACGGCACCTTGCTGTTGGACGCCGGCGCGGCCAAGGCCATTCAAGAGCGCGGCGTCAGCCTGTTGCCGGTTGGCGTCATCGGTGTCGAAGGCGAATTCGGACGGGGCGAGTTGGTACGTTGCGTCGATGAGGACGGTACGGTGATCGCCCAGGGTTTGGTCAACTACGCAAGCCTCGAGGTGCAAAAATTGTTGGGTGCGGGCACGGAGCAGATCGGCGAGCGGCTAGGTTATGTGGTCGAACCGGAACTGATGCATCGAGACAACTTGGTCGTCGTTTGAGTACCGTACGGAGCGCCGTCCGCCTCGGTCGGGCGGCTGAGCGCCCCGGTCGGACAGCTGACGGCCTCGGTCAGGCGGCTGGCAGCCTCGGTCAGGCGGCTGGCAGCCTCAGTCAGGCGACTGACTGTCTCAGTCAGGCGGTTGACTCGGTCAGACCGTTGACTGCCGCAGTCAGGCGCGATTTGTGACGGGCTGCCTTGTTCTTGTGCATGATGCCCTTCGCGGCCATCTTGTCGATGACGGGTATCATGTCGGTCAGCGCGGACGCCGCGGTTTGTGCATCGTTTTGTTCGATGGCCGACTGCACCCGCTTGATATAGGTACGCACCATCGAACGCTGGCTAGCGTTCTGCCGGCGGCGTTTCTCAGCTTGACGTGCACGTTTTCGGGCTTGAGCGCTGTTGGCCAAATGATGACTCCACTTCGATGCTGGTCTGAAAGGCGCGGTAATATGCCGTTGAGGATCATGCATGTCAACTGAAACCGAGGTACAAAGCCCAGACTCCGGCGATATGGCGGCGAAGGGCGTGGTCGTTGCCAGCATGACGTTTCTGTCGCGTGTTTCCGGGTTCGTGCGCGACGTGATGCTTTCGTACTTTCTCGGCGCGACCGGTCTGGCGGATGCCTTTTTCGTCGCCTTCCGGATCCCCAATTTCTTTCGCCGGTTGTTTGCCGAGGGGGCGTTCAACCAAGCCTTCGTGCCGG
Organism: uncultured Pseudomonadales bacterium; assembly: GCA_965364915.1. Taxonomy (GTDB): domain Bacteria; phylum Pseudomonadota; class Gammaproteobacteria; order Pseudomonadales; family Azotimanducaceae; genus Azophilus. Next base: position 2,619 of record CBDTZM010000039.1, read on the forward strand.
TGCTCGCGCGTTACAAAAAGCAAAGCGCCGATGAGTTGAAGCTATTCGTTGCCGTGATGGCGGGCAATCTCGGACTGGTGGTGGCGCTAGTGGTGTTGGTTGGGGTGCTCTTCTCCGAGGTCCTGGTAGCGCTGTTCGCACCAGGGTTCTGGGGGGTCAGCGAGCAGTTCGAGCTAGCAACCGACATGGTTCGCATCACCTTCCCCTATTTAGGATTCATTGCCCTGACCGCATTTGCCGGGGCCGTGTTGAACACACACCAACGATTTGCCGTGCCGGCCTTCACACCGGTGCTGCTAAACCTGACGCTTATCGCCGCCATGGTTATCGCGGCCGCAACGACGCAGAACATGGTGTTCGCACTGGCGTGGGGAGTGTTCGCGGCTGGCGTTGTGCAGTTGTTGTTTCAAGCGCCCTCCATGGCACGACTGGAGTTGTTGGTGGTGCCGCGTGTGAGCCGCAGTCATGAGGGTGCACAGCAGGTCGGTAGGCTGCTGGTCCCCGCCGTGTTGGCGGCCTCCGTCGGACAGATCAATTCACTGATCGACACCATGCTGGCCTCGACGCTCATCACTGGCAGTATCTCGTGGTTGTACTACGCAGACCGTTTGCTGGAGCTACCGATCGGGCTGGTCGCCGTCGCTTTGGGTACGGTGCTGCTACCCAACCTGTCGAGAATTGCCGATTCCGGTGATGCTCGAGCCTTTGCTGATACCATCGATTGGGGGATGCGCACGGGTTTGGTCCTGGCGATACCCGCGTCTGTGGCACTGTTCCTGTTGGCCGACCCGTTGATTGCCACGATCTTCTATCACGGCGTGCTAACCGTGCTCGATGTGTCTATGGCGGCTTTGGCGTTGAAAGCCTTTGCCGTGGGCGCGGTGGCGATGGTGCTGGTCAAGGTGCTCGCACCCGCGTTCTTTGCGCATCAGGATACTCGAACCCCGCTACGCTATGCCTCGCTGTCGGTTGCGACCAACGTGGTACTCAACCTGTCTTTTTTTTGGTGGTTTGGCCACGTCGGGCTTGCATTCGCCACCGCGATCGCGGCTTGGGTGCATCTCTGGCTGCTCTACCACGGGGTGATCGAGCGCGGCTACTTCCAGCCTGGAGTGCGCTTCAAGCAGAGTGCGGTGGCAAGCCTTGTGGCCGTGGTGGTGATGGGTGTCGTGCTTAGCGCAATCACGCCAAGTGCCGGCTTCTGGGTGTTGGTGTCGACCGTCGAACGGGTCGCTTGGCTGACCGGTTTGGTCGTCGCCGGCGGCGTTGTGTATCTTGCCACGTTGACGGTATGGGGCTTCAATCTACGGACGCTGCGCCATCACGTATAATGCCGCGATGGAAATCGTCGTTGGCATGCACAATATCAAGCCCCGGCACAAGGGCAGCGTCATCACGATGGGTACGTTCGATGGTATTCACCACGGTCATCAGATGTTGTTGGCACACCTGGCCGCCAAGGCAAAAGAGCTCGACACGGAAAGTGCGCTGATCACCTTCGAGCCCACCCCGCGCGAGTATTTTGGCGGGCCCGAGGTGGCGCCGCGGTTGACGCGCTTTCGCGAAAAGATCGTTCTGCTGCGCCGCACCGAGCTCGATCGGGTGATCTGTCTGCCTTTCAACAAGCGTACCCGCAGCATACCCGCGGAAGACGTGGTTAAGGACTTTCTGCACGACACGTTAGATGCCAGATACGTTGTCGTCGGAGACGACTTTCGGTTCGGCAAGGGGGCCGTTGGCGACTACGCGTTGCTGAAAGAAGCGGGGGATACTCTCGGCTACGGCGTGAGCCATCTGGGAACGTTGACTGTCGATCACGAGCGTGTTTCCAGTACGCGTGTGCGCGACGCGTTAGGGGAAGGAGACTTCGTGCTCGCCGAGAAGTTGTTGGGTCACGAGTACTTCATCATGGGCCGCGTCGTGTATGGCCGCCAGCTCGGCCGACAGCTTGGAACGCGGACTGCCAACATTCGTTTGCAACGTTACCGCGCAGCGCTAAACGGCGTCTACGCGGTGACCGTCGATGAGGGTCTTGACCGGCCTTATCAGGGGATCGCCAACATCGGCATTCGTCCAACGGTGGATGGCAAGGAACCGCTTCTGGAAGTGCACATATTCGACTTCGATACCGATATCTATGGTGAGCTTCTAACGGTCACGTTCAAACATAAGATTCGCGAAGAGCACACCTTCGAATCGCTGGACGCATTGAAGGCACAGATTGGTTACGACATTCAAGCGGCCAAAGCTTGGTTTGCCTACGGATTGCAAGGAGTGTTTGAGAGTGGTTAAGTCGTGATCAAGTGGTTGTCCGTTGCCGGGATTGTGATCGTGGCCGATCAACTCAGTAAGTGGGTGGTCACGGAGAACTTGCGCCTCGGCGAGCGCATCGACCTACTACCGATATTCAGCTGGGTACGATGGCACAACGATGGTGCGGCATTCTCTATTCTTTCGGGCGGCGGTGGCTGGCAACTCTGGTTTTTCGTCGCACTTGCGATCGGCTTCGCCGGTTTCATCATCTATGAGCTACGCCGTCTGCCGGTAGGACACTGGGTGATGGGCTTGGCTTATGGGCTCATCATGGGCGGCGCGTTGGGCAATATGATCGATCGGGTGTCTGCAGGCTACGTCGTCGACTTCGTGCTCGTGCACTATCACGACTATTACTTCCCGGCTTTCAATGTGGCCGACTCCGCCTTGACGGTCGGCGCCGCTATTTGGATTGGCTGCATGATCTACGAAGCGCGGGCAGCGCGGGCCAATGCCTGAGATTATCGCCTCGAGTAACGCGCACCGTGTCGTCATGGGGAGCCGGGTGCGGTTGCATTTCTCGATATTGCTGGCGAGTGGTGAGGAGGTGGACACGACCCGTCGCGGCAAACCGGCCGAGTTCGTTGTCGGTGATGGCAACTTACTTCCCGGGTTTGAGGCTGCATTAATCGATATGCGCGCAGGTGATGACGCGCAGATTCCGCTCAAGGCCGCGCAAGCCTTCGGCGATCACAACGACGCCAACGTGCAGCGGCTACCCCTCGACCAGTTCGATGGTATGCAGGATGACGGCCCCCGCCTTGAAGAAGGCCTTATCGTGTCGTTTGCTGCTCCGGGCGGAGAGCTGCCGGGTGTGGTAAAGAAAATTTACGAAAGTATGGTGCTGGTCGACTTCAACCACCCTTTGGCGGGTCGGGATGTGGTGTTCGACGTTTCTTTGCTGCGGGTCGAGCCGGGCGACAGTTCATCGCGATAATCGCACCACTCGGCCCCGGACCATGGAAATTGGAGCCCTAAGAGTCCTACGATACGGAGGCAACCGTCATAGGAACCCTTCTGCCATGGGCAAGAAAACCGGATTTACTCTCATCGAGCTGCTCATTGCGCTGGCGATACTCGCGATCGTCTCCGCCATTGCCGTGCCTTTATATACGACTTATTCGCAAAGGACCTACCGCAACGAGGCCCAGGGCGATCTGCTCAATTGCGCGCAAGGCCTCGAGCGTTTTGCCAGCATCAACTTCACCTACCGGGGTTCTGCCGACACCGACGCGGATGGCCTTGGTGACGCCGACAACGGCCCCATAGCCGCCGAAATATGCGGTACTCAATCGCAACTTCGCTACGCCATCACGGTGGCGGCGACCGCGGCGGGTTTTGTACTGACAGCCGACCCCCAAGCCGGGCCGATGGTGACAAATGGCTTCATCACAATCGATGACGGCGGCAATCGTGCCTGGGATCAGGACGATAACAACGCCATCGGGGCCGGAGAGGACGATTGGGTCTACTAGTGGTGCGGTGTTCGACCATTCATCCCAATAAAGCGGGCCGCTTATCGGCCCGGTAGTTCACCGCTACGTACCTTTTCATACACTGGATGGTCTATGCGTAAATCATCATTGAAAACGATTAAACGATCGACAGGCGGCTTTACCGTTATCGAACTGATGGTGTCGATGGCGATTGCGGCCGTTCTCATCGGTATTGCGTTGCCGGCGTTCACCGGACTTCTCGCGCAACGCACGTTGACCGCCCAAGTGAACGATTTCGTGTTGGCGCTCAAATATGCGCGCAGCGAGGCCTCGAGGCTTGGCGGCACCGTCACGGTGCAGGCGTTCGACGGCACGGACAACGCTGACGAATGGGGTCCGGGCTACTGCGTCGTCGCAGGCAATCCGGGTGACTGCAATCCCCCGGTATTGCGCGCATTTGCGCCGTTGGGTGATGCAACCTTGGACGGTATTGGCGGTTTCGATGGCGTCGACGCGCTTACCTTCAACAGCCGGGGGCTGCTGACCAACGGCGTCGTCGGTGGGGTGCAACTCTGCACGACCGACGTCGACCAGGACCCGGGACGCTCGCTCGGGCTCAACATGATTGGTCGCACGACCATGGCGCAATTGGACTGTCATCCATGAACAAGCAAAAGCACAGACGCATTGCCGGGTTCTCCATGATCGAGTTGCTCGTTGCCGTGTTGGTGATGGGTATTGGGGTCTTAGGCATTACCGGACTGCAAGTCGCCAGTATGCAGAACAACCGTGAGGCGTTGTTGCGGGGCGAAGCCGCCCAGATGGCCTACTCCATTCTCGACCGCATTCGCGCCAACCGCATTGGCGGCGCCGGAATCGTCGGCCTAGCCTACGACGGTTTGGCCGTCGGTGACGCGCCACCGAACTCCAATGATTGCCAAGCCGGCAACTGCAGCCAAGCGCAGATGGTGGCGTTCGATCTGGCCGTTTGGAAATGCTCGCTGGGTTCGTTCGATACCGACGCAGGTTGTATCGCTCTACGTGCGGCCAACGTGCTGCCGCCTACCAATCAGCAGCCGGGCTTGCCGCAAGGTGACGGGTCGGTGGCCGTCAACGGTGCGACCGGTGTCATTACGGTCACGGTGCAATGGATGGGTTCGAACAACCAGCTGCAAACGTTTGCGTTGGAGAGCCAAGGGTGATTCGCAGTATGAAAAACCGTAACCATCGAGCTCGCAGCGGTGGATTTTCGCTGATCGAGTTAATGCTCGCTCTCGCACTGGGTCTGGTTGTCGTCACCGGCATCGTGCAGTTATTCGTCGGCAATTCACAAACCTATGCCGTACTCGAAGGTCAGTCGCGCCTGCAGGAAAACGCCCGATTCGCCTTTGATTTCATTTCCCGCGCCGCACAGACGGCGGGTTACTGGGGCTGTGCACCCGAACGGGCCAATGTGGTCAAAGTCGTGGGCGGTGTCGCTAACTGGAATCTCATACCGGAGTACGATTTCTTGCAAGCCGTCCAGGGGTATGAAGGAGGCGTGACCCCCCTGACGACCCTGCCAAATGATCCATTGCCCAACGTACATTTACCTGGTAATGGCGTGCCCATTGGCACGATCACAGCAGGAACCGACGTTGTAGTGTTCCGTAGCGTGCGTCGCCCGACCCAACGTTTAACCCAGACCCTGCAGCCGTTAGGCGATCCGGTCATCACCGCCCCTGGCGGCGATCCGGGATTCGTCGTCAACGACGTCGTCATCGTGACCGACTGTGAGCAAGGGGCCGTGTTCAAAGTCACGGGCATAAACGTCGCGGGCAACGAAGCCACCTTGCTCCACGCAACGGGTGCGGGGTTTTACGATAATTCTATCACGGTCACCTCGCCGGCCGGTCCCGTGCCGGCCACGCTTTCGATACTTGGGCACTCCTACGGATCGGAAGCGACGCTTGGTGCGTTCGAAACGACCATCTTTTTCATTGCGCCCGGCGCCGGTATTGACAACCAAGGCAACCCGCCGCTGGCACTCTGGCAGAAAGTCGGCAATGCCGCTCCGGTCGAACTCATCGAAGGGGTCGAGGACATGCAGGTATTGTACGGCGTGGACACGACGCTCGGAGATGCTACGTCCAACGCCAATCGTTACACCACCTTCGACAACGTGCCGAACGTCGACCAGATTGTTGCTCTGCGTGTCACCTTCACGGTCAATAGCGTAGATACAGTTTCTGCGGACGACGGACAGCTGCGGCGCACCTTTACGAAAACCATCGCCATCAGAAATTCGAATCCTGAGGTCTGAGATGCGTAATTCAGTATCAAACCCGAACAGACGTTTCGCGAACAGGCCCTTGTCTCATAGACAGGGCGGTGTGGCGCTGTTCATTAGCTTGGTCTTGTTGCTGTTACTGACCATCATCGGCGTTTCGGCCGTGCAAACGACTAGCCTCGAGTTGCGTATGGCGCGCAACGACAACGATACGCTGCTGGCGTTTCAATCCGCGGAGTCGGCGTTGCGCGATGCCGAGGCGTTTCTCGACCTGGTTGTGTCTACGGCGGTTTTTACGGATGCAGGCAACGCGGGACGGTGGACGATCGCACCCCTTGGCGACCCGGCGCGTTGGGAGCAAGCCAATATTTGGACGGGTGCCAACAGCATCGTCGTTGCCACTGCGATTACCGGCGTCGACCAGCAAGCTCGATTCATCGTCGAGCATGCGGCGACGGTCGTGCGCGAAGAAAACGCCTATCAAATCGACGATCCCTACACGGGTTCGGCTTCGGATCGCATAGAAATATTTAGAGTCACCGCGCGCGGCGTCGGTGGCAGCGCGGCTGCGCAGGTCATTCTGCAGTCAACCTACGGAAGAATTTTGGATTAATCGCGCCTCTGGCGCGAACGACTGGAAGTATCGGAGGTCGTTGACATGAGTACTCGACAAATTACAAGAACGCTGGCGGTGCTGCTGTGGGTAAGTTCCTCAGCGGTCTGGGCAGTCACGCCGCGGCCGATGTATCCG
>CBDTZM010000040.1:0-9309 GCA_965364915.1 uncultured Pseudomonadales bacterium
ATCAACTGGTTGGCGGCGAGCGGCCGGCCGAATTGTTTGCGCTCCAAGGTATAGGTTCTGGCAGCGTGCCAGCAGAACTCGGCAGCACCCATCGCGCCCCAGGAGATACCGTAGCGGGCTCGGTTCAAGCAGCCGAAAGGCCCGGCCAGACCCTTGGCGTTCGGCAACAGGTTTTCTTCGGGGATGAACACGTCCTCCAGGACGATCTCGCCGGTGACCGAGGCGCGCAGGCTCATCTTGCCTTCGATCTTCGGCGTGCTGAACCCGTCGAAGTCACGTTCCACGACAAAGCCGCGAATCACCCCGTCGAGCTTGGCCCAGACAACGGCCATCGCGGCGATCGGCGAGTTGGTGATCCACATCTTGGCGCCGTTCATCGTATACCCGCCGTCCACCGGTTCGGCTCGCGTGATCATGCTGCCCGGGTCCGAGCCGTGATCGGGTTCGGTCAGCCCGAAGCAGCCGACCCATTCACCGCTAGCGAGCTTGGGCAGGTATTTTTCGCGCTGCGCTTCCGTGCCATACGCATAGATTGGGTGCATCACCAGGGAAGACTGCACGCTCATTGCCGAGCGATATCCCGAATCGACCCTTTCCACTTCGCGGGCCATCAAACCGTAAGACACGTAGTTGACGTTCGAGCAGCCATACTTTTCGGGCAAGGTTGCGCCGAGCAACCCCAAACTGCCCATTTCGTTCATGATTTCGCGGTCGAAGGTCTCGTGCCTGTTGGCTTCCACCACCCGCGTCATCAGGCGCGCTTGAGCGTAGTCGTAGGTGCTGTCGCGGATCATGCGCTCTTCTTCGGTAAGCTGATCTTCCAATAAAAACGGATCAGACCAAACGAACTGCGCGTCGCCGTCGCTCATCATCATCTCTCGAAGCGGGCCGTCGCCCTAAGAGCGCGCATTGTATGCTACAGGGGCAAGAAAAGCGTAAACGTGGTGCCCTCGGATTCGGATGTGCGCACGTCTATGCCGCCGCGCAGTTCGCCGACAAGCCGGCCGACGATGTGCAACCCCAGCCCGGAGTGATCCGAACCCTTGGTGGTGCGCTTCGGATCGAAAAGCTTCTCGAGCACGTCGCGAGACAACCCGGGACCCGTGTCGCGCACCGAGATTTCCACGCCTTCGCGTCCCTCGCGGAACACGCCAAGGGTATCGGTCACCGTCACCTGGTCGCCTTGCCGGCAAGCCTCGATGGCGTTGCGCATCAGGTTGGAAAGCACTTGCAGAAGCTTGTTCTCATCCGAGGTGATGCTCACCTCGCCGTACAGAAGTTCGCTCACCAACGTCACGAAGCGATCTTCGGCGTAGCCCCGATGCAGCTCGACGCTGCGGCGCAATGCGGTCGTAAGGTCAAAGTCGGTAAGACGACCTTCGCCGCCGGGTTGCACAACCTCGAGGGCCGGCTGGTCCCTGACCTTCTGGAAAATATCTGCAGCGCGCTTCACCTCTTGCCCGATCATGGTCAACTGCTCGACTAAGCTCGGTTCGTTTTTCAGGCGCATTTCCAGAATGTGCAAATAGTTCTGAACGATGCTCAACGGATTGTTGGCTTCATGAACGATTTCGCCCAGACGCTTCTCCTCCAGCGTTCGATAACGCTCCATAGCCGAGCCGGTATCGCTGGCGTCGCGGCGTCCTGCAGCCAGCCGCTTGGCGAGTTCGTCCGCATACACCGACATGCCGAACTCGTTGTCGACGTCTTGGTCTACCTCGAACACCAGCGCCCCGAGCGGTACGTCGCTCGCCACTAACGGCACCACCAAGGCGTCCTCGACGGCTAAGCGTCGCAGCACCTGTCGATCGGCCACCGCCACGTCCGGATCGTCGGCGATGGTCGTGGCGGCGCTCTCCCGAACGGCGTGCGCAATGCTGCTGCTGGTCGATGCGACGGCGATGCGCAGCCCATTACCGTCCATCGGTAACAGGTAGTGGCCATCCTCGTCGATGGTGAAAAAGAACGGTATGGATCCGAACAGACTGCGCGTTATCAAACAATGCGCGGCATAGAGCGACGCCAGATTGCCGCCTTGGGTGAAGAGATTCGACAGCATGCTGACCTGTTGTTGCACCCACAAGCGCTCCGACCAGTCGGCGTCCAATTCGGCCATCAATCCCAGTTCGTTCATCAGTCTGACCGAACGCGCAGCGGCCTCGTCGACTAGATCGGCGAACTCTTTGGTCGGAATGCGTAGCAGCTCGCTGGCCGCGCTGGCTGCCAGGTCTGCGTTGTGAAGCTCGAGCACGTCGACGATGCTGAAGATCTTCTGCAACTGGCCCGCATCTTCCAGAAGCTCCGAGCGAATACCGCGAAAGGCGATGAGCTCCGTTAACGCCGGATCATGGTCGAGGTTGACCCCGGAGATCGCGAGCAGCACCTTCATGCGCACGGCTTCGTCGCGGGGCATGTCGACGTATTCGGCGAGCACCTCGCCAAGGCATGCCGCTTTGAGTACCGCCTGCCATTGATCGAGGCTGAGCCTTGCGCTTCCCGCCACCGGCAACACCGCCCACGCCTGCGCCTGGGCAAGATTGTTGAGCGGCCACGGGTCCAGTTCTTTCAGTGCCGTCAGCAAGGCCGTGGGGTGCGCCGGAACCTGTAGAAGCGCTAGCCACCGCCCAAGCAAGTCGGCATCGGTCGCGACCAGACGCGCGAGCACCTCCAGGTCCACATCGGACTGGTTTGCAACTTGCAAATAACGGTGAATGACCGCTTCCGGGGTCACCTGTGTCTCTCAACGTTGTGTTTCGCAAACACCAAAGCGCCGTTTTATCGATGCCTGTACTGCGAATCCGTCTGCAGGTACCCAAGCGACCACGACCGATCGTCTATTGATCGGTTCAAGACATACCTCAAGCCATTGTATTTGAGTCTATGGAGATTACGGAATGGAAATTATGTAAGCATCTTTGATAGTTATATTTATCTTAAATATCAACTGTTTATAGATATTTTATGATGCAGTCTATAAAGGTCACTTTTCCGCTGGTTTTACGACACAATGGCGGTTGCAACAAAGGACCACTATGCGCTTCGTTTCATTCAACGCCAACGGCATTCGTGCACGGCTGCACCAGCTCGAGATCATCACCGAAAAACACCAACCCGACATCATCGCCTTGCAAGAAACCAAGGTCGCCGACGAGCAATTTCCGCTCGAAGACTTGCAGCGGCTGGGCTACCCGCACATCGACTATTACGGACAAAAGGGCCACTACGGGGTCGCCCTGCTATCCCGGACACCCGCCCGTTCGGTGCAACTTGGACTGCCGTGGCGCGACGCCGAGCAGCAACGCCGGTTCATCATGGGTACGTACGACGTCGATGGACAACCGGTGAAGATCATCAACGGTTACTTTCCGCAGGGCGAAAGTCGTGATCATCCAACCAAATTTCCGGCCAAACGCACCTTTTACGCCGACGTCAAACGCTATCTCGAAGAGGCATGCGACCCCGAGGAACACGTGCTGATCGCAGGCGACATGAATGTAGCACCGGACGATTCGGACATCGGTATCGGCGAGGAAAATCAAAAACGCTGGCTGCGCACGGGCAAGACCTGCTTTCTGCCTGAAGAACGTGATTGGCTGACGGCACTGACGAAGTGGGGTTTGAGCGACAGCTACGTCGACAAACTCGAGGACGGGGAACGCCTGTACAGCTGGTTCGACTACCGCAGCCGCGGTTTCGAACGCAATCCGAAACGCGGCTTGCGCATCGATCTCATTCTAACGAGCCGGGCCTTGGCCAATCGAATCGATCGATGCGGTATCGACTACGACGTTCGCGGCGGCGACAAACCTTCGGATCATTGCCCCATCTGGTGCTACTTCGCCGGCTCGAGTCAATAAGGTGAAAAAGGTGAAAAGGTTCGGCCCGGACGGAGCAGCGGATTAGCGGCTATCGCGAATCGCATTGCGGGCATCTCGCGCCGCCGTTTCCGCGGCTGCGGCGAATTGCTCGTCGGCACCCGCATAGAGCACCGAGCGCGATGCATTGATAACGAGGCCCTGACCCTTTTGATCGAGGCCTGCGAGCAATGCCGCTCTCAAGTCACCACCCTGGGCGCCGATCCCGGGTACGAGTAGCGGCATGTCACCCACGACGTCGCGGATTCGCGCCAACTCTTCCGGATAGGTCGCCCCTGCCACGAGCATGACGTTGTCGTCGGCATTCCAATCAACCGCGGCCCGCGCGACACGCAGGTAGACGGGCTCATCACCTGACTCCTCGCGTGGCTCCTCACCTGGCTCTTTACTTGGCTCCTTATTTGGACGGTAGGCCTGCAGCCATTCGCTCTCGGGATTGCTCGTACGGCACAGTACGGCGATGCCCCGCCCGGGATACGCCAGGTACGGCCGCAGGCTCTCCGGACCCAAGTAGGGGTTTACGGTCACGACGTCTGCCGCGTAGCGTTCGAACGCTTCCCTGGCATAGAACTCGGCGGTCGAGCCGATATCGCCGCGTTTGGCATCCAAAATGACAGGAATGTCGGGATAGCGATCGTGAATGTAACCGATCACCTCGGCGAGCTGGTCCTCGGCGCCTTCCGCGCCGAAGTGGGCGGCTTGCGGCTTGAACGCGCAAACGTATGGCGCAGTGGCATCGACGATGGCGCAGCAAAAGTCTCGCAAGCCCATGGGGCTTTGCTGAAATGCTTCGGGAAGGCGCGCTCGAATCGGATCTAGACCCACGCACAACAGAGAGTTTTTACACGCCCACTCGGCCTGGAAGCGTGCGAAGAGTGATGTGCTGGCGGTCACGGTGCGGATTATAGGGAAAGTGATGAAATACGTCACACAATTGGGTCCTAAAGGTGACCTTCCAGGGCACCGACTCTGTAATCGATTCATCATATTTCGGTTACGTATACCGTATAAGAAGCTGTTTTTTATAAGGAATTATTGAGGTACAGTACGCTTGGCACGAATCTGGCTATGCCCTTAGGTAGAAAGCCTTAGGTTCGAAACGATAGACCCTGAGAAGACGAGAGTACGAGAGAGCCGCTATGACAACGAACATCATCCAGTTAGACGCAGCACGCTCCAGAACACGCCGGTCCAGCGACAAGCGGATGCATCCGCGCATGGACAGCGACGACCGCTTGTTCTCGCAGGTCGTATTGTCCGCTGACGAACCCGATATGGTGGGTACCACCCTGTCTTGCACAGCTGTCAACTTATCTGTCGGTGGCATCCAATTCCGCACGACCGCACCGGTTCCGACGGGTTCGCTGCTCGACCTTTGGGTCGATGTGTCCAGCCGGCCGGGCAAATTCTTTCTGGCCGGCGAAGTACGTTGGAGCCGTCCGACCGGCGAGAACGACATCAACGGCGCGGAACAGTGGTTCGTCGGCGTGCAGCTCAAGTCGGGCGCGGCGACCGACATCATCGACTGGCGCGACTATCACGCGACCGCTAGCGCCCGCTAGCTTCCAAACCTCCACCGCATGCGGCTTGTGACGAAACATCGTCGCGAAGTGTGATGGCAGTCACCCGCTTAGCGCGTAGCTCTTCGCGGCGTACGCGGGTGTTTGTTGGTGTAATCGCCGTATAACTGCACGGAGAGGCGCACGGCGTTGTCGCAGTCCAAAGTAACTGTACTCGAATTAAAGCCCGGCAAGCACAAGGCTGAGGTACCCCCTATTCTGCACACCGTGCGGCAGAGCGTGAAACGACCGCTGAACGAGATGCTGCAGAATCTCTTCAACCATTCCGACGATGCGCTGTTCGAGATGGCCGATCGCTCTCACACCGACTCGGACCAGTCCATGTTTTTCGAATCGATGCGGGGCTTGCGCCTGCATCGCGAACGGATCACCGGCGACTTCGTCAAGGCTATCTCCGCAGGGTTCGAGGATTTATTCGCTCCCGTACCCGAAGCCGACGATGTTGAGTTCGACGAGAACGTAGGGCTCGTACACAACGACGAACTCGAGGTCTCGGTCGCGATCGCCGGCATCATCTCCAAGATCACCAGCCAGTTCTCGCTGCCGATCATGCAGCTGACCAAGCGCATCGACCATCTATGCGAGGGCAGGTCGACGCAGCCGGTCACCGAACGCCTGAATCCGCTTGGCCCGCAACGGCTAAGCCAGGCCTTCGTTACGGCACTCGAGTGTCTGGACGTCGATATCAAAGTACGCATCATCATGCTGAAGCTCTACGAACGCTTCGTTATGGAACGTCTCGGGCCCATCTACGAACAGGCCAACAGGCTGCTGATAGAGGCCGGCGTGCTACCGGATCTGAAGAACATCGTGCGCAAGAAGCGTAAGGCCAAATCGAAATCGGCGCCCCGGGCACCCGTCGAGGACGACGATGAAGACATCGTCAACCTGGACGCCGGTACCGGAGGCCAAGGCGGCTTTGGCGACATCCGACGGCTATTGGCCGACACCCGGTCAGCCGGCCCGGTTGGTGGCGGCGCCGGCGCAGTGTCAAGCGGGTCAGACGGTCCTGCCATATCGACGCCGCAACTGGTGTCGGTGTTGTCGGCAATGCAGAAGGACGACACGGCGCAGCCCTTGGATCTGGAACATCTCCCACAATTGATCGATCTACGGCAACTGGTGGCCACGCGAGCGCCCAACGCCGCGGGTGAGGCACCATCCAAAATGCAGCAAGCCGACGACGACGTCGTCAACTTCGTCGGCATGCTTTTCGACTACATTCTCAACGACCGCAACTTGGCGATTCCGATGAAAGCCTTGATCGCGCGGCTGCAGATTCCCATCGTCAAGCTCTCGATTATCGACAAGAGCTTTTTCGAAAAAACCTCCCACCCGGCGCGCCAGCTGTTGAACGAACTTTCGAGTGCCGGGATTGGCTGGAGCAGCACCCGCGAGCTGAAACGCGACGCGCTGTACAACAAGATCGAGTCTGTGGTGTTGAGAGTTTTGAACGGCTTTTCGGACAACCCGAACATATTCTCGGAACTGCTCCAAGAGCTGCGCGACTACGTGGTTACCGATCACAAGCAAAGTGCCATCGTCGAAGAGCGGGTCAAAAAGACCGAGGAAGGCAAGGCTAAAACCACCGGCGCCAAGCAGGTGGTACAAAAGATCATCAACCAGAAGGCCAGCGGTCTCAGACTACCGCCCGAAATTGGCCGGTTCATCAGCGAAATCTGGAGCAAGATCCTGGTGTATGTCTGCGTCAAGCATGGCACGGAATCTGAGCCTTGGAACGCCGGGCTGAAGACTCTGGACGACCTGCTGTGGTGTATCCAACCGCTGAACTCGATCCAGGACATTGAACTGCGCGAGGGCGTTGCATCGGAGTTGGCTGGGCGTCTAGAACACGGCATGGACCAGATCGCGGTGTCCAAGACACAACGCAAAGCGCATCTGAAGGCTATCGAAAAACACCTCGAGCAAGTCGCCGAGAACGATCGCACATATCTCGAAGACGACACCGAGCCGGTCGAGGACGACTCATACGAAGAACTGGAAGAGATCATCCTCACAGCGCCTCACGACGCGAATTCAGAGACCGTCGCGCCGGAACCCGAATTTCTCGATCAGATCGAGGCACTCAGCGAAGGCGTGTGGATCGAACTCGAGAAGTCACCGGGCGATCGGATTCGCTGCAAGCTCGCGACGATCGTACAACCGGGCGACCTGTACATCTTCGTCAATCGCCGGGGCATGAAGGTCGCGGAAAGAACCCGCATGGGTTTAGCGGTCGATCTGAAACGCGGCGCGCTGAACGTTCTGCAAGAAAGCCAGGTATTCGACCGGGCGCTGCAGGCCGTCATCGGCAACCTGCGCCAACTGCGCCGAGATCCCACCTAATCCGCTAATCGTTCGCCCGTTCCGCCAGCACGCGCTCCACGGTTTCGACGATGGCCTGAGTTTGCGCGTCGATCTCCATGTTGACGGGTGCTCCAACGGCGACGGCGCCGAGGGTCGTGCGGGCGATGGTCTCCGGGATCAACGTCACCTTGATGCGGCTCTGCTCACGATCCACGGCGGCGATCGTCAAGCTGGCACCGTCCAGGGCAACGAACCCCTTGTGCAGTAGGAACTTGGACCACTGCGGGTCTACGCGCAACCAGAGATTGCGCTCGTTGACCCCCGTCTCCACCGCATCGACGGTGACCACGGCCGCAACGTGGCCGGACAAGATGTGGCCCCCGATTTCGTCTCCCACGCGAAAGGACCTTTCGACATTAACGTGGTCGTCAGGCTCCAGGCTCAACAGGTTGGTATGGTCTAGGGATTCTTTGATGACGTCGAAGCCGACAGCGGATGGTGCGGCGGCGGTCACGGTCAAGCAGGTGCCGTTGACGGCAACGGAAGCGCCCAGCTGCAATTCGCTGCCGAGCGCACCAAGGTCAACGGTTAGGCGCCGTAGCGCCGGCTCGTCTTCGACATTGAGGACGCGACACAGTCCCTGAACGATTCCGGTGAACAACGGCTGCCCTTCCTGTTCGAGTCACAAAAAAAGCCAGCCCTTTGCAGGCTGGCCTTCGATTATACGCGATCCGGTGCTGGTGCTATTAGATGGCCTCTGCCAGTAGGCGGCGACGATTGGCTTCACGGTCGATGAACGTAATCCACTGCTGGCAGACACGCTGGTTGTATTGGTCCTTGACGCGCCGCGATTCGTTGCGGCAAGAGATGAAGGACCTGCGTGCCGGCGTGAGATTGTCGCGGTTGTACTCACACATCCCTTGTACGACGTGGACGTTCTGCACCTTACGCAACCCGCCTTTGTCGAGCGCGTTTTTCGACGCGGCGACGCACTTCGGGTACGCGTCGGCTTCCAGATACAGATGCGCCAGTCGTTCGAAGATTCTACCGTCATCGGATAGTTTGGCCGCGTCCTCGAACACCGGGATGGCAAGATCGACTTCCTGGGCGAGCTGATAGGCTTGCCCGAGACTGCGCAAATTCTTGTCCGTCCGTTCGATGATCTCATCGTCGAGGCCTTTACGCATGACGTGCGCCGCGCGGATCGGCACTTCCTCTTGCATCAGCAAGCCGGCAAAATTGGTGAGGTCGCGCTCCAGCTCTAGAAAACCCCCGGCGTAGGCGGCCTGCATCGTGTAAACCTGCTCCTTCTCCATACCTTCTTGACCCTGAATGCCAGCCAACCGCATCCAGTAAATTCGTTTGGGGAAATCTTCGACCATGATCTCCAAGATCTCTAACACCTTCGGCATGTTTTCTTGCTCGTAATACAGGTAGTTCAATAAGCCCCACCAGTTTTCCTTGACCGAGGTGCCGCGGGTCTGGGCGACATCGATACCCTTCTCGATCTGTAGGATCGCACTCGGGTAATCCTTCATCTGGTAGTA
>CBDTZM010000041.1:0-9235 GCA_965364915.1 uncultured Pseudomonadales bacterium
GCCGATCAGTTGATGAACGATGGGACTGACCGGGCCTCGGTAGGCAACTCGGCCTTCGATACCTTCCGGTACGAGTTTACGACCGTCGCCTTCCACTTCCTGAAAGTATCGATCACTCGAGCCGTACACATCGTTCATCGCGCCCAAGGAACCCATGCCGCGGTACGACTTGTACGTTCGCCCTTGATAGAGTTCGACCTCGCCGGGGGCTTCATCGGTACCTGCGAAGAGACTGCCCACCATGACGACGCTGGCGCCGGCCGCGATGGCCTTGGCGATGTCTCCGGAGTAGCGAATGCCGCCGTCGGCGATCACCGGAACACCCTCTTCATCGGCGACCGCTACCACGTCTGCGACGGCGGTAATCTGCGGCACGCCGATACCGGTCACGATTCGCGTTGTGCAGATGGACCCCGGACCGATGCCAACCTTGATGGCGTCGACACCCGCCGACAGCAATGCTTGGGCACCCGCCTTGGTCGCTACGTTGCCGCCAATGACGGGCATGCTGGGGTATTTCTGCTTGATCAAACTGACTTGATCGAGCACCTTCTGCGAGTGGCCGTGGGCCGTATCGACGATAATCACGTCGGCGCCGGACTCGATGAGAGCGGCAACCCGATCACCCGTATCGGCAGTCGTGCCGACGCTCGCGCCAACGCGCAGCTGACCCTGTACGTCCTTGCAGGCGTTCGGAAACGCTTGAGCCTTTTGAATGTCTTTGACCGTCACCATGCCCTTCAACTCGAAGTCGTCATCGATGAGCAGCACTTTCTCGATTCGGTGTTCGTGCAGGATGTTGGTGATTTCATCGAAATCCGCATCTTCGGTGGCGGTCACGAGCCTTTCCTTGGTGGTCATGACGTCGCGGATCTTGGCGTCCAGGCGTTTTTCGAACCGCACGTCGCGGCTGGTGATGATACCGACGAGCTTGTTGCCTTCTACCACGGGCACGCCCGAGATATTGTGTTCTTGAGTCAGTTCCAAGAGATCGGCAACGGTGCGTTGTGGGTCAATCGTGATGGGATCCCGAATGACCCCGGTTTCATACTTTTTCACCGCGCGTACTTCTCGCGCCTGCTGATCGATGGTCATGTTCTTATGGACGATACCAATACCGCCCTCTTGGGCGATGGCGATCGCAAGCCTCGCTTCGGTCACCGTGTCCATCGCCGAGGACATCAGCGGAATGTTCAGCGCAATGTCTTTGGTTAGATGAGTTTTGAGCGAAACTTCAGAGGGAAGAACTTGGGAATAGGCAGGAAGGAGGAGCACGTCGTCGAAAGTGAGCGCGTCGTTGGCGATACGCAACATTTTTAGAACCCCACAAAACCGGCATTCTACCGGCGAGTCCCAATCATGTAAACTCGATCCATGTCCGCTCTTCCTGAAGCGCAGCGAACCTTGAGCGTCTCACAACTCAACCGCCAGGCGCGCGTGTTGTTGGAAGGGCGCTTCAACATCGTCTGGGTGCGCGGCGAACTATCCAACTTTCGTCGTCCGGGTTCCGGACACTGGTACTTCACGTTGAAGGACGACTCGGCGCAAGTACGCTGTGCCATGTTCGTCAACCGCAATCGTTCCGCCAAAATACAACCGAGCGACGGGCAAGAGGTCACCGTGCGCGGCCGAGTCAGCTTGTTCGAGAGCCGGGGCGACTTTCAAGTCATCGTCGATCAGATGGAGCCAACCGGCGAAGGAGCGTTGCAAGCCGCATTCGAGGTTTTAAAAACCCGGTTGGCTGCAGAAGGTCTGTTCGACACGGCACGTAAGCGCTCATTGCCCAAGTATCCCCGACATCTCGCCATCATCACCTCCAAGAACGGTGCAGCGGTCAGCGACGTGTTGAGCGTCATCGGCCGGCGTTTCCCGAGCTTAGCCGTCACGTTGTTGGCCGTTGCCGTACAAGGGCCCGATGCGGAATCGCAAATACTCGATGCGCTCGGGCGCGTGGCTCATCTCGACGCGGATGTCGTACTACTGACACGCGGTGGCGGTTCGCTCGAAGATCTCTACACTTTCAATTCAGAACCAGTTGCACGCGCCATCGCCCGCTGTCCGGTTCCGACGGTGGCCGCGGTGGGCCACGAAATCGATTTTACGATCGCCGAGTTCGTCGCCGACCTGCGTGCGCCCACTCCGTCAGCCGCAGCGGAGTTGATCACGCCGGACGCCGAAGAACTAGTAGCAAACGTGACACAGCTGCAGTCACGCCTACGGCAATCGGCGCTCACGGGACTGGAAAGGTGTGACTACCGGCTACAATCGGTGCGCGCTCGCTTAACGAGTCCTCGGCATCGATTACAACAACTCATGCAACGCGCCGACGCTCTGGAGGAGCGCGTGCGCCGAGCAATCGAGCTTGTCGTTGAACGATGCGACTACCGTCTACAGTCGGTGCGCACTCGTCTAACGAGTCCTCGGCATCGATTGCAACAACTAACGCAACGTACCGACGCTCTGGAGGAGCGCGTGCGTCGAGCGGTCGAGCTTGTCGTTGCGCGTTCCCGTTCGAGCTTCAACGAGCTCGTCAGGACGCTGGAAGCCGTCAGTCCATTGCAAACGTTGGGCCGTGGTTTTGCCATCGTTAGTCGGCCAGACGGAACAACCCTAACATCGAGCCGTTCTGCAGAAATCGACGACACCATCCATGCTCGACTACAAGACGGTGTATTGGTCGCGACGATTCGAGAGAAACGCTCTCTCCCCGAGCCGTTGCGCCCACAATTGCAATCAGAACGGCCATCAAGAGACCAAGACGCTTGAACAAAGTTCGGCGAGCTGTCGCCTTAGTTGCATGCCTGACCGCCGCGATGGTGAGCCAAGCGCAAGACGCTGTCCCTGGAGGACTTTATCGCTTGTCACTACCGCCAGGGGTCGACGCGGTGCGTTTCCAGGACAAGCCGGTGTTGGTATACCAACGCATGGCCATCGTGGGCGTGCCGATCAGCGCCGCGCCCGGCAACTACGAATTGACGCTGCAGTCGGGCGAAGACGTTGAGGTCCATACTTTCACGGTCGCTCCGAAAACCTATCCCGAACAGCACCTGACGATCGAGAACGAGCGGATGGTCGACCCCCTCGAAGACGACCTCAAACGCATTCGTCTGGAATCCGCCAGGCAACGCAAGCAGTACGCGCGCTTTACCGATCGACCGCTCGAGTTGGAGCCGTTTCTACAGCCCGTCGATGGCGTGACATCGAGCCCCTTCGGGCGACGGCGCGTGCTCAACGGTCAACCCCGTAGCCCCCACAGCGGACTCGACATCGCCGCCGCCAGCGGCACGCCGATCAAGGCTCCCGCTCCCGGCGCCGTGGTCTTGACGGGCGATCTATTCTTCAACGGCAACACCGTGTTTCTTGATCACGGCCAAGGCCTCATTACGATGTATTGTCATTTGAGCCAGATCAACGTCACCGAAGGGCAGGAAGTTCAGCGCGGCGAATTGATCGGTCTGGTGGGTGCCACGGGTCGCGTGACGGGCCCGCACTTGCATTGGTCGGTCAGCCTGAACGAGAACCGTGTAGACCCGGTTCAAGTCATGCAGCTCTTGGACGGATCAGATGGTTAACGTCGCTTGCGATGTCGCATGACTCTTTTGCGACTGGCGCGCTGACGGCGCGTCAGCTCGTTACGCTTGCCCGCATAGGGATTGTCGCCGGTTTTCAAATCTAGGCGCACCGGATTGCCAACCAGGTTGAGTGCCTCGCGAAATCCGTTTTCCAGGTACCGTACATAACTAGCCGGCAATGACTGGGTTTGATTACCGTGCACGGCGATGCGTGGCGGGTGATCTCCAGTCTTATGAGCGTAACGCAGCTTAATGGCACGTCCCCTGACCGAGGGCGGCGGGTGTGCGGTGATAAGGCGTTCCAATATCCGATTCAACATCGACGTTCCGACGTCAAACGCACCCGCCTCATAAACCATCTTCACTTCCCGCAACAGGTGTCCGACGCCACTTCCGTGTAACGCAGAGATGAACTTCAACGGCGCCCACGGAACGAATTCGAGGCGACGGTCCAGTGTGGTCTTGCGCGCGCGTTTTTCGTCCGCCGTTAGCCCGTCCCATTTGTTGACTGCGATGACGACTCCGCATCCGGCCCGCGCCGCATATTGCAACACGTGCAAATCTTGTTCGACCAACCCTTCGCTGCCATCCAACATGAGAACAACAACGTGGGCCTGCTCCATCGCATCGAGACTTTTGACAACCGAATACTTCTCGACAATCTCAGCGACCTTGCCTTTGCGGCGCACGCCGGCAGTGTCGATGAGTAGATAGTCGTCCCCGTCCGCAGTAAACGGTATCGCTATAGCATCGCGCGTAGTTCCAGGTTGATCCAACACGACTTGGCGTTGCTCACCCAACAAACGATTGACAAGTGTGGACTTACCCACATTGGGCCGCCCGATCACCGCGGTCCTGATGCGACCCGATTCGTCCGCTGCTGGCTCTAACTCGCTGTCCGGCAAACGCGCCGCGACGGCGGCCACCAAGGACGTGAGTCCACGGCCGTGTGCAGCAGAGATGGGGAAACCCTCGCCCAGCCCCAGACGGGTGAATTCGACTTCGGCGTAAGTCGAGTCGACACCATCGACTTTGTTGATCAGCAGCAAAATTTCGCAACCCTTGCGGCGCAAATGATCGACAATCTCTTCGTCGAGCGCGGTCAAACCGCTGCGCGCATCGACGATGAACAGCACCAGTTCGGATTCATCGAGCGCTACTTCGGCCTGCTCTGTGACCACACCGGCAAACTCGTCTTCGCCGAACAGACCGCCGGTATCGATTAGCATGCACGGTTTGTCATCGAGGGTCGCACGCCCGTAGCGACGATCGCGCGTCAACCCAGGCACGTCCGCAACCAGCGCATCACGTCGGCGCGTAAGCTTGTTGAACAGCGTCGACTTGCCGACGTTGGGACGGCCAACCAATGCGAGCCGGGGCAACACTGTGGCTATTTCACTTCGATCTCGACGGCTTGCAGTGACCCGGAGTTGCCGAGTACATACAAGGTCTTGCCGTCACCGACAATCATGGCAGAGCGCAATCCGTCGCCATCGAGCTTACGCCGCGCAAGAAACCTTCCGTCGCTCTGAGCAATGACGTGCAGATAGCCCTCATCGTCGCCGACGACGACATAGTTGCTGAACGCCACCGGACTGGTGAGCTTGCGTCGGTAGAGGTTGGCCTGTGACCAAACTTCCTCGGCATTCTGCTGGTCGATTGCGATGACGACATCGGTTTCGTCGACCACATAGACCTGCCCGTAGCCCTCGGTGAGGTCGAGAAAGCTCGAGTGTTCGCGCTGCCAGACTGGGCTACCGTCCGACCGTCGCATCGCTTGGAGCATGCCGTGATAGGCGACCGCATACACCAACGGGCCACTCAACATCGGTGCACCATCGACATCTACCATGCGGTCGAGTTCCGAGCGACCCTCCGGCAGCATGACGCGCTGCTCCCAGACGGGTTCGCCGGTGTCTGTCTTGATCGCGCTTACCATCCCATTGGCGAAGCCACCGTAGACCACCCCGTCTTCGAATACCGGAGAGCTGGTACCGCGCAGCGTCAAGATGGGGACTTGATTGTCGAAGCTCCAACGCACGCTACCGTCCGTCGACTCGAGCGCCACCAATCGACCGTCAATCGTCTGTACGAACACGGCATTGTCGCCAACCGACGGACGTGCCAAGACTTCACTACCGACAAACGACCGCCAGGCCTCGGCGCCGTCGGTCGCACTCAGGGCCACGACCATGCCGCTGGTCGTACCGAGTAGCACGTACCCGCCGCCCGCGCCGACACCACCACTGACGAAGCTTGGGTCTTTGCGGTCAAAAAAGTTTAGGGACGAGAAGAATCCACCTTCGAGTTCACCGATTTTCACCCGCCAAATTCGTTTGCCGTTAAAGCGATCGCGCGCTTCGACGACCCCGTAACCATCCGCAGCAAATATTCGATCCGCAAGGATGACCGGATTGAGCCGTAGATATTTCTTGCCCAAACCATCACCGATGGAAACTTTCCACAAGCGGTTAATCTTGACCTCGGCATCGATCTTGACCAGTTTGGCCGGGGCCAATGGGTCCGGTCCTTTGTCGTCTACCCACGGCAGCCATGAAAACCAGCTGCAACCACCCATTACAAGGCTGGCGAACACGAGCGTGAGTGCCTTAACCCTCATTAGCATTCGCCGTGTCTGCAACTTTCATTTCGAGTAGCGGCATTTGTTCACCTTCATTGAGTTCGGCAGCTGCCGCGACGTACGCCTCGTGGGCCAGCTCGCGTTCGTCTCGAACCAGATGGATATCGCCCTTCAGCTCCAGAACTTGCGCCCGAAAACCACCACCCCTCACGCCTGACAACGCGGTCAACGCAGCCTCGGATTTGTCCTGTTGCTGTAGCAGCCGAGCGAGGCGAACGCGTGCGACATCGCTAAGGAGATCGCTCGCATCGATGGCGATTGCCTGGTTAAGGTATGCCTCGCCCGCAGCGACATCGCCCTCGTCGACCGCGCTTTGCGCGCGGTGAAACAGGGAGAATATCTGGTAGCTCGTACCGTCGATCTCGGCGTCGATCTTGACCGCCATCGCAGCCCGAGCCTCGCCTTCGGTCGTAACGAACGACGCGTAAAGATCGGATGCGGCCTGGGCTGCGCTGGTGCTTGCACCATCATACCAACGCCATCCGACGATCCCCGCCACTGCCAGCACCAGGCCGACGACGAGCGACGTACCGTTTGCGTCCCACCAATTTTTGAGCTTTTCTAGCTGCTCTTCTTCGCTCAAGTAATCCGACATTAATACTCCTCGCCCTTTAGATGTTGCACCAGCGCAGGAAGTTCCATCACCACCTGATCGCCGGTTTCCCGCAAGTGTTTGACCGCTACGCGGTTGTTCTGCAGTTCCTCCTCGCCAAACAGCAGGGCCCAGTCGGCGCCACTCTGATCCGCCCGTTTTAACTGGTTCTTCAGCTTTCCGCCACCGGCGTGCACGCGCACGCGCAATTCCGGTGCCGCATCCCGCAAGTTTTTGACGAAACTGAGTGCCTGGCTATGGAGGCGAGGTTCGAGCACGCAACAGTACACATCCACCCCTTTAAACTCGCCTGCCGCGCGATGGACCTCGCCATGCAGTTCTTCATGAAGGAGCAGCACCCGCTCGACGCCGATGGCAAACCCGGCCGCAGGCGTCGGCTTGCCGCCGATCACTTCGACCAAGCCGTCGTACCTGCCACCGGCACAGATGGTCCCTTGAGCACCCAACGCTCCGGTCGTCCATTCGAATACTGTATTGGTGTAATAGTCGAGGCCCCGAACCAGCCTCGGATTCTCCGTATACGCGATCTGCATTTCTTCGAGGAGGCTTTTCAAGCCTTCGTAATGTTCGATGCTCGCGGGGTCGAGGTAGTCGGCCAGCACCGGAGCGTTATCCAATAGTCGCTGCGTGTCCGTCGATTTACTGTCGAGTATACGCATTGGATTGCTGCTCAAACGCCGTTGACTGTCTTCGTCCAGCTGTTCCTCGAGCGGCGTCAGATGGGCGACGAGAGCCTCGAGGTATGCGCCGCGTTCAGCTCTCGTGCCAATCGTGTTCAGCTCCAGTGTAACTTCGGCATCTACACCCAGAGAGCGCCACATCTCGGTGCCGAGTTGAATCAACTCGGCGTCGATATCAGGGCCGGACAGACCGAAGGCCTCAGCACCGATCTGATAGAATTGCCGATAACGGCCTCTTTGGGGGCGTTCGTAGCGGAACATCGGGCCGCGATAAAACACGCGCTGAGATTGGTTGTACAACAACCCGGCATCAGACAACGCTCTAGCGCAACCGGCGGTGCCTTCCGGGCGCAACGTAATGCTCTCTCCGTCCCTGGCGTTCAGGTTGTACATCTCGTTTTCGACGATGTCGGTCGCCTCGCCGACACTGCGCTGAAAGAGGTCCGTAGACTCGAGTAGAGGAATGTGTATTTCCTCGTAGGCATAGCCCTGCAGTTTCTGCAGCATGGCGTCTTCCACGCGTTGCCAGCGACGAGCTTCCTCGGGCAGCACGTCACGCATGCCTCTTACGGATTGCACCACCGTCATTGTCGCAACACCTATTGTCCCAACACGAGAGAGGCGACGTTGTTACGGGTGTGGGCCAGCAGCGATACCGTTTCCCCGTTGTATTGCATCTGCACGCCCGGCGCATAGCCGAGCAGAATACGAAACGGTCCCTGCCCAACGAGTCGCAAGTTCTGTCCCGAACGAGACAAATCGCTGTACAGATTGGCGCCTTGGGTATCCTTGATTTCCACCCAACAATCTTCTGTGAACTGAAACCACATTTCGTCATCGCCAAACTCGGTGATGCGGCGACCGTTTGCGGATTCGACGAGCGCCTCTGCAAGGACAAGCGGTTCGGCGATCGCGTCCTCTAGCACCGTCCGTGTTGTCTCCCGAGCGAGTTCCTGGCGTTGCGCAGAACTGACCCCGGGGCCATCGTCCGATTCATCCTCGGAGCCAAACTCTGTCAGCGTGACCGGGGCTTCGTTCGTCTGCGTGCTAACCGGCGGATCGCCGACGGGATCAATGGTTTCGGGCCACAACCAAACGACCAGCACGATCAACAGCACCAAGACCAAGATGACGCCGCCAACGAGCGCCAGTAATTGTGTCCGGTTGAATACCGGTTTCACTTTTTCGAAGCGACCTTCCGGTACCGGTTTCGGTATCGGCTCGTCGAATTCGTAGCCGACGACGATCGGTTCGGGATCGAGTTCCAAAAGCTTAGCGTAGGCGCGGATATAACCTCGCGTAAAAACCGCTGCCGGCAGGTTGTCGGTGTCGTAGTTCTCGATGGCTTCGACCACGTGCACGGGCAGGTTCAACGCATCGGCGATCTCTCTCGGGGAGACGTTGATTGCCTCGCGTGCCGCTTTCAGCGCGGCACCGGGATCGTGTTGAGACTCGGTCACTAGTTAGTTCCTGTCCTCCACATGTGCGGTCGCAGAATTCTGCGCATTCTGGACAAGCACTAGTTAGGCACTGTGCATTGACCCGCAGCCTGCGGGTGAAGATTTCTAAGTTGCATTCCATAGCTAGCTATTTGGTCATCATCACCGGCGACCGCGCCGAGTTTCATCCCCAAGCAGAGGCTGCGGGCGGTTTGGCGAGCCAAATTGAGATAACCCACGTAATACGCCTGCGCGACGGTGAAGTCGCCTTCGGCGTAGTGCAAGTCGGC
>CBDTZM010000042.1:0-9048 GCA_965364915.1 uncultured Pseudomonadales bacterium
CGTCATCGACGACGACCTGTCAGCGTCGTTCGAGGTGCACGGCAAGCGACCGAAGACCATCGTTGTCGTCACCGTCGAGCGCGTTTACTTCCAGTGTCAGAAAGCCCTTGCAAGGTCCCGGCTCTGGGAGAGCGAGGCGCAGATTCCGCGCACGGCGCTACCGAGTACCGGCACCATGCTGGCGGCACTGGATGGCGCCATCGACGCCGCAACCTTTGATGCGAACTACCCGAAGCACATGAAGAAATCCATTTATTAACGGCTGATCGTTCGGCCATCGGCCACAGGCTTTTACTCTCCGTCCAGAATCGGGTAAAACAGTCACCTTCGACGGTATTGGGGAACGACATGTCGAGCATCGCCGATCAGGTGCCTATCGCAGAAGGGCTGTTTACCTGGCCATCCAACGACCCAAGGCTGCTGGGAAGTCGATGCAGTCAGTGCGGCGTCGTAAGCTTCCCCGCACAAGCCGGATGCCCCGCCTGCTGCGGCGAAGACACCGAAACCATCGAGTTGGAGCGGCA
The DNA here is from genome assembly GCA_965364915.1 of uncultured Pseudomonadales bacterium. GTDB lineage: Bacteria > Pseudomonadota > Gammaproteobacteria > Pseudomonadales > Azotimanducaceae > Azophilus. The sequence continues at coordinate 525 of CBDTZM010000042.1, forward strand.
GGGCAAGCTCTGGACGTGGACCATACAAGGCTTCCTGCCGAACCGCCCACCCTACGACGGTCCTGAAACCCCGGAGACTTTCGAACCCTTCGGCGTGGGTTACGTCGAACTGCCCAATCAGGTGCGGGTTGAGACGCGCATCAAGACCGTCGATATCGGCACACTTGAAATCGGCATGGACATGGACTTGGTCGTCGAAAAGTATGTGGAAAGGGATGGCAAAGACATCATCGCCTACTTCTTTCGACCCTCTAATGAGATTTAGGAGCTAAACAAGTGGACGTAGCAATCATCGGCATCGGCATCCACCCGTTCGGGCGCACCGAGGGGGTTACCGGCTTGGAACAAGGTGTGGTGGCCGCCCGCCAAGCACTCAAAGATACCAGCCTAGAATGGAGCAACATGCAGTTTGCCTACGGCGGATCGTCCGCCGCAGGCAAGGCCGATACGATGGTCTCCAAGCTCGGTCTGACCGGCCTGCAATTCATCAACGTCTCGAACGGCTGTGCCACAGGCGGCAGCGCCCTGCAATCGGCCTATATGGCGATCCAGTCAGGCATGTTCGATATCGGCATGGCCGTCGGTTTCGACAAGCACCCGCGCGGTGCGTTCACGGTTGACCCCGAAGGCAGCGGCCTGGGTAAATGGTACGGCGACATCGGCCTGGCATTGACCCCCCAATTCTTCGGCATGAAGATCCAGCGCTACATGCACGAGTTCGGTATCACCGAAGACACGCTGGTGCGGGTCGCGATGAAGAATTACCAAAACGGCTCCAAAAACCCGAACGCTTGGCGGCGCACCCCGTTCAGCTATGAGGACATCGCCGAGTCGCCGATGGTTTGTGACCCGTTGCGTAAATACATGTTCTGCTCCCCTGCCGAGGGCGCTTGCGCGATGATCTTGTGCCGCGCCGACAAAGCGCGCGAGTACACGTCCCACCCGGTTTTCCTGAAGGCTGTCAGCGTCAAGACTCGCCAGTTCGGATCCTTCGAGGTATTTGCACAGTCTCAGGCGCTCGAACGCGCCGATTCGCCGACCGTCAAGGCGTCGCAAGCCGCCTTCGAGATGGCCGGTGTCGGCCCCGAGGACATCGACGTCGCGCAATTGCAAGATACCGAGTCGGGTGCCGAGATCATGCACATGGCCGAGAACGGATTCTGCGCCGACGGCGATCAAGAACAATGGCTGCGCGAAGGTCACACGGAGATCGGCGGCAAGTTACCCGTCAATACCGACGGCGGCTGTCTGGCCAACGGCGAGCCGGTCGGCGCGTCCGGTTTGCGGCAAGTCTACGAGATCTGTGTGCAACTGCGCGGCGAAGGCGGCGAGCGGCAAGTACCGAACCAGCCCAAAACCGGCTATACCCACGTTTACGGGGCGCCGGGTTTGAGCGGGGTTACAATCCTATCGACATAAACCGTGTCGAAGGTGTTGGAAGACAAGTGTGACTTTACGCGTTGAACCCATGACGCCTTTGATCGGTGCGGAAATCGCAGGCGCCGATCTGACGAACGTGACCGACGCACAGTTCGCGGCCATCGATCAGGCGCTGACGGACCACAGTGTCGTGTTCTTTCGCGACCAACCGGAACTGACGCCTGAGCAGCAAATCCGTTTCGCCAAACGTTTCGGCGAGTTACACTTTCACCCCGCGGCACCACATCTCGAAGACCATCCCGAGGTGTTCGTGATTCACGCCCACAAAGATTCTAAAATCGCCAACGGTAACGGCTGGCACACCGACGTCTCGTGCGATGCACAACCGCCGCTTGCAACGATGCTGCAACTGCACACGCTGCCGAGCACCGGCGGCGATACCTTGTTCGCGAGCATGTACGGCGCGTTCGAAACCTTGTCGCCGACCATGCGAAATTTTCTCGTCAACCTGACGGCTACGCATGAATCGGAACACATTTATCGCGGTCGCTATACCGAAAGGGGTGTGGAGGATGCCGGCAAGCAATACCCGAGTGCCATCCACCCGGTCGTGCGCACCCATCCCCAATCGAATCGTCTTGCGTTGTACGTGAACCCGAGCTTTACGACACGCATCAACGAACTCGACGAGCGAGAAAGCGCCGCACTACTACACATGCTCTACGCCCACCAACAACGTTCCGAATTCCAAGTGCGTTTTCGCTGGACTCAAAACGCCATCGCCTTGTGGGACAACCGGTGCACACAACATTTTGCCCTGTGGGACTACTGGCCCGAAGAACGCAAAGGCCACCGTGTCACGATCAAGGGCGAACGGCCTTACTACGCCCCGAGCGAAACGCCGGTTCGACACCTCAAGCTCAGCAAGCAGCGCGCTCTGTAATGACAAAATCGACCTGCTTCGCCGTAGGCTTGAGCCTGCTCGTTTGCGGATGCGGCGAGCCGCCGCAAACGGCCGATCTGATCCTTTATGGCGGCCACGTACTGACGCTCGACGCGCAGAATTCCGAGGCGCGCGTCGTCATCGTGAACGAAGACCGGCTGGTCGCCGTTGGCGGCGACGAACTGTTGTCGCGCTACCGATCGGAAAATATGGTGGACTTGAACGGCAAGACACTCATGCCGGGGTTCATCGATTCGCATACCCACATTCGCGCCAACCCCGCGTACTTCATCGACCTCACCAAGGTTCGTTCCGTCGCGGAGATTCGCGACCTCGTCGCTAAGAAAGCTGCCGAGCTCGGGCCGGGCGCGTGGATTACCGGTTACGGGTGGAGTGAGGACGTGCTCGAAGAGCAACGGCGACCGCTCATCGGCGATCTGGACGCTGCCGCACCGGACAACCCCGTCACCCTGACCCGTGCAGGTGGTCACAGCGCGGTCTGTTCTTCGTTGGCGTTGGAACTGGCCGGAGTGGACGCGACGACACCTGATCCGGATCGTGGCGTGATCGAGCGGGACGCCCAAGGGACGTTGAACGGCATCATCCGCGAGCGGCAAGACATCGTCGGTCGGCTGGTACCGCCGGCCGATCCGGATACCCTGCGGGCCAGCCTGAGCGCCAACCTCGAAGCCCAACTCGAACTCGGTATCACCTCGCTTATCCAAGCCAGTTCGACGATCGACGGATACTCGCGGTGGGAAGCCGTCTACCGCGACAACCGCGGTCGACTGCCGCGTGCCGCCGTACAGGTAGCCTATGAGGGCCATGACCGCATGCTCGCATTCGGCAAAACCACCGGCGACGGGGACGACCACTTGAAGGTGGGCCCTATCAAGATCTTCGCCGACGGCGGGTTCACGGGACCGGCGGCCTACACCAAGCAACCCTACAAAGGCCAAGACGAGTATCGCGGCATGCTGAGAATGACACCGGCAGCACTGCACCAACTCATCGCAGATGCGCACAACGACGGATGGCAACTCGGCATCCATGCGATTGGCGATGCCGCGATCGAACTGACGGTCGAGTACCTGATTCAAGCCTTGATTGAGAATCCAAGGCCGGACCATCGCCACTATCTCAATCACTTCACGGTGATGCCTTCGGATGCAGCCATGGCATCGATGGCAGATCACGGCATCGCGATCACGCAGCAGCCCAACTTCACCTACACGCTCGAGGGCCGTTACGTCGCGAATCTGGACGGGGCGCGCTTGCAGTCCATCAATCCACTGCGAACACCGATGAATCACGGCATTCACGTCGCGATCTCCAGCGACGTGTTGCCTATCGGACCGATGGTCGGCATTTACGCCGCGGTCACGCGCAAAGGCATGTCGGGTCGCGTGTTCGGCGCCCAAGAGCGAATTACCCGGCTGGAAGCGCTGAAGGGTTACACCATTCAAGGTGCCTACCTCACCCGCGACGAACACCGTAAGGGCACGTTGGAAGCCGGTAAGCTGGCCGACATGATCGTGTTGAGCGGCAACCCGTTGACGGTCCCGGAGGACGACATCATGCAACTCGAAGTGCTAGCCACCTATCTCGGCGGCCGATTGGTCTTCGGCGGCTAAACAAATGGCTCATTTCACAGGGAAAGTTGCAGAGGTTCGGGGCAATTCGATGGCGTTGGCCGACGACCGCTGCTCGGTTTCATGGGCCGAACTCGATGGGCGGACCAATCGCCTCGTCCACGCATTTCGGGCGGCCGGACTACAGCCGCAAGACACGATCGCAATATTTGCCGGAAACTGTGTGGAGTACTTCGAGGCAATGCTGGCGTGTACCCACGCCGGACTCGTATTCGTTCCCGTCAACTGGCACTTCAGCGCAGAAGAACTCGCCTACGTCATCGACAATTCAGGCGCCAAGCTGATGTTGGTCGAAGAACCCTACCTCGCCACCGCACAGGCCGCCCTCGCCCTCGATGCGACGCCGACGCTCACCAAGTGCGTGGCCATCAGAGGAGAGGCGGAAGGTTTTGACGCATACGCAGCATTCCTCGACAACCAACCGGCCAAGGAACCAGAAGACCAACACCTGGGCGGGCCGATGTTCTACACATCAGGCACCACGGGGCGCCCGAAGGGGGTCAAGTCGAGCACCTTCAGCGTCGGCGGCGACCTCGCCACGATGGAGTTGATCGGCGGCGGCCTGTCGCAGATGTTGTCCATCCCCAACGACGGCACCACGTACCTTTGCGGACCCGTTTACCACTCGGCCCAATGGGCGTTCTCGTTTTTACCGTTGATCAGCGGTAGCCAAATCGTCATGCGGCATAAATTCGACGGCGAACAAACGTTGGTTGACATCGATACCCACAAGGTGACCAACGTGCACCTCGTGCCGACCCAATTTCACCGATTGCTGAGGGTAGACGCAACCGCCCGCAACGACTTTGACGGCAAGAGTCTACAGATCGTGTGGCACGGTGCCGCACCCTGCCCAGCCAAGGTCAAACGCGAGATGATCGATTGGTGGGGCAACGTCATCTCCGAATACTACGGCTCGACCGAAGGTTCCATCGTCACCACCGCTACCGCAGAGGACTGGTTGACCAAGCCGGGAACCGTCGGCAAACCGTCACCGATCGTCGAGATCACCATCCGCGATGATGACGGCAAGTTGGTGGAGACCGGTGAGTCCGGTCAGATTTTCGTGAAGAGCCTCATGGGTTCCGATTTCGAATACCACAATGAACCCGAGAAGACGGCCTCCGTGCACCTCGAGCCGGGTACCTATACGTTCGGCGACATCGGCTTTCTCGACGAGGACGGTTACCTCTATCTGAGCGACCGCAAGATCGACATGATCATCTCGGGCGGCGTGAATATCTACCCGGCCGAAATCGAAGCCATTCTGGTCACACATCCCAGCGTCGAGGACGCCGCCGTGTTCGGCGTACCCAACGAGGAATTCGGCGAGGAGGTCAAGGCGGCGGTCAAAGTCATCCCAGACGTCGAGGCAGATGCAGCGTTGGCCGAAGATCTCATCCACCACTGCCGCGAGCATCTGGCCGGATACAAAGCACCCCGCTCCATCGACTTCGAAGCCGAACTGCCAAGGCACGAGACAGGCAAGCTGTATAAGCGCCTTTTACGCGATCGCTACTGGCAGGATCAGACCAGCAACATCTAAGCGAACAAGCGCTCGGATTACTCCTACCAGCTGTTGCGGAGTTCACGCAACTTCACGAACACCTCTTTCGGCGTCGGCTCGTCAGGCAGATCGGGAAACGCCTCGCGCAGGCGCGCGATGACAGTGGCGCTCGTCAGGCGGAAGAAGCTGTTGATGTCCTTCTCCAGCGCCAGCGAGGTGACCATCGCTCTGTCCGGGTCATGACTGCCTTGTAGCTCTTGCAACAGTTTGGCGGCGTCGGTGTTGTCCGGCTCGCGGTCCAACGTAAACTCAAGATTGTTGGTGATGTAGTCGTGTCCCGGATACACGAGGGTCGTATCGGGCAACTGAGCGAGCTGCGCGGCGAACGTGTCGTAGAGCTCCTCGGGATGCCCACCGCCGTGGCAGTTGCCTGCCCCCGCATTGAATAACGTGTCGCCGCAGAACAGCGCCGGAACCTCGGTTTGCGACAGCAGGCACACGTGACTCATGGTATGCCCGGGTGTGTCGAGGGCAAGCAGCTCGACGGAACTGCCAATCTTGACCACATCGCCGGCCTGCAGACCCCGATCGATACCATCGATACGCGGGCCCGCGTTGGCGTGCGCCAACAGCTTGGCACCGGTCGCCTCGATCATAGGCGCATTGCCGCCGGTGTGATCGCCATGTTCGTGGGTGTTGAGGATTTGGGTAATATCCCAACCCCTATCTTTCGCTTTGGCCAGACACTTCTCGTAATCAAGCGGGTCGACGGCCATGGCCTCGCCGGTTTCGGGACAAGCAATGAGATAGTTGAAATTGCGATAGGCGTTGCCCGTCCAAATCTGCTCAACGATCATCCGCTGGTCCTCAAATTGGCTGAGCGCATAGTGTAGTAGTATCGCGCCCATGAAAACACGTACCGTTCGCGACAGCATGGGCGAGCTCGAAGTGCCTGCGTATGCGCTGTGGGGTGCTCAGACGCAGCGCGCCGTCGACAACTTCGCGATTAGCGGGCAGCGGTTGCCGCGCCGGTTTATCGAGGCGCTGATTCACATGAAGGCATGCGCCGCCCAGGCCAACGCCGAACTCAAACTACTGCCCAACAAGATCGCAGGCGCGATCGAAAAAGCCGCCGTGCAGCTGTTGGATAGCGACTTTCTGGAACAGTTTCCGATCGACGTCTACCAAACCGGGTCCGGCACCAGCACCAACATGAACGCCAACGAAGTACTGGCAGAGTTGGCTTCTCGGGCGCTGCAAAAGCCGGTGCATCCCAACGACCACGTCAACATGGGTCAGTCCAGCAACGACACCATCCCAACCGCGATACACGTGAGTGCAACGCTCGCCGTGGAGAACACCTTGTTACCCGCACTCGATTCTCTAAGGGACACCATCGTCGCGCGGGGTGCGGCAGCCGGAGACACCATCAAAACCGGGCGCACACACCTAATGGACGCCATGCCCATCCGTATCGATCAGGAAATGGGTGCTTGGGCGTTCCAGATTGAACAGGACATCGAAAGGTTGCAGGGCACGCTGCCGCGTCTGCGGTTGCTTGCACAAGGAGGAACCGCCATCGGCAGCGGCATCAATTGCCACCCGGAATTTGCCGCGCGGTTTTGTCAACGCCTCAGCGCGCGGGTGAACTCGACCTTTCAACCTAGCGGGAACTTTTTCGCGGCCCTCGCCGGACAAGAAACCTCAGCGGAGCTTTCGGGACAGTTGCAGGTCACTGCCACGACGCTCACCAAAATCGCCAACGATTTGCGTCTCATGAATAGCGGTCCGTTGGCCGGCCTCCAGGAAATCGCTCTGCCGGCCCTACAACCCGGTAGCAGTATCATGCCCGGCAAGATCAACCCGGTGATTCCAGAAGCGGTGACCATGGTCGCCGCACGCGTCGCCGGCAACCACACCACCATCGCGTTGGCCGCCCAATCGGGCAACTTTCAACTGAACGTCATGCTGCCCGTCATCGCCAACGCGTTGCTTGAAAGTATCGAGCTTTTGGCCAACTCGGCGACGGCGCTGGCCGATAAAGCCATCAAGGGCCTGACGATCAACGACGCCGTTTTGGCGAAAACGCTAGCCAGCAACCCGATACTCGTGACCGCGTTGAACGCCAAGATCGGCTACGAACTCGGAGCCGAAATTGCCAAAATCGCCTACGCAGAAGGCCGTTCGGTGTTGGATGTGGCGAAAGAGAAAACCGATCTCGATGAGGACGAGTTACAACGTCTCCTCGATCCTCGACATCTCACCGGGAGTTAGCGCTAAAACAATAGCTTATGAGTCATCGTCGAATTGACGCGCGATTTCGCGATCCAGCATGGCTTTGATCTGAAGGTAATCGGCGTTTTGTTCGTTGGCGATCCGTTTGACGTCCTCGAATTCGGACTTCCAGCGCGTTCGACCGTCCGGTTGGGTCACCACTTTGACCGACACCGGTCCCAGTGACGTCGCAACCGTGACGAGTTCCCTCGGCAGCACACGCTTCTGGAACGGCAGGATGCGCAGGCCAATCGTCGTCGAGCGATTGAGCACGGCATCCGCAAGTGCGTCCACATGAACCTCAGCACACAGCACCGTAAGACCGGTCGCGGGTCGCGACTTTTTCATCACGATCGGCGTGAAGTACACATCACTCGCCCCGAGTTCGGTGAGGTGCGCAATGAGGGGTTCATAAGCCTCGGGGCTCATGTCGTCGATGTTCGCTTCGATCTTGTAGTGCGTCGCGGTCGCGGCGAGCACCGCCATCTCTCCCAGTACCACCCGCAATACGTTGGGCACGACAAAATCCTTGTGGCCCAACCCGTAGCCGATCCGACCGATCGTCAATCCACGCGGCGGCGAGAAGTCATCGACACTCGCCTTCAAAATAGCCGCACCCGTCGGCGTGGTACTCTCGCCCTCGACCCCGCCATACGAACAGGGAACGCCTGTCAGAATTTCCTGGGTGGCCGGGGCCGGGACAGGGAGCCGCCCGTGTTCGCAATCGACGAATCCGCTGCCAACCTCGACGGTCTGACAGAAAATCCG
>CBDTZM010000043.1:0-8991 GCA_965364915.1 uncultured Pseudomonadales bacterium
GGGGTCGTATCGTCAACATCGGTTCGGTGATGTCGACGATGTCCTCGCCGGCCATGGGGGTCTACGCGGTCTCGAAGCACGGCGTGGCGGCGCTGACCAAAACCTTGGCGTTGGAGCTTGGTGAATATGGGATCACCGCGAACTACATACGCCCTGGCGCCATCGTGACCGGCATCTCGCGGGATGCGTTTGACACCGACGAGAATTTTCGCCGGTTCTGGGTGAACAAGAGCGCGCTAGGGCGGCTCGGTCAACCGGAAGACATCGCCAATGCGATTGTTTTCTTAGCATCGGAGGAAGCGGCCTTCATCACGGGCCATGGATTGTTGGTAGACGGTGGGGCGCTGCAGGCTCCGTAGCGGAGTTGGCGGCAAGGAGAATCGAGGTAATTAGATGACTGTTTATAGAAAGATCGAACGTTTTGCGGATCCGCAGACGAGCAAGACACCCGCTCACAAAGAGCCTGACCCGGATCTTGGACACGACTTCATTCCCAAGGAGCGCTACACCTCGACCGAGTTCAAGGCGCTCGAGTGGCAAAACATGTGGACCAAGGTTTGGCTCATGGGCGCCTGGGAGGGGGATCTGAAAAACCCCGGTGATTACATCACGACGCAAATCGGCGACCAGCACATCGTGATCACGAAGGACGAGAACCATCAATACAACGCGTTCTACAACGTCTGTTCGCATCGCGGCAACCAAGTGGCGTATGGCGAGTCGGGTAACACCGAAACGTTCAGATGCGCTTACCACCTATGGGAATACAACTTGCGCGGCGAGCTGATCAACGTTCCCGACGCGGAAACCTTTGCTCAGGGCGCGCCGTGCGACAAGCTGTCGATCGTCAAGCTGCCGTGCGATTCCTGGGCTGGCTGGGTTTGGTTCAGTCTCAATCAAGAGGTGGAACCACTGCGTGAATTTTTGGGCGTGCTTCCGCAACACCTCGATCCTTATCACTTCGATCGCATGACGTTGGTGAACGACGTGACCGTGGAGTGGAATTGCAACTGGAAGACCTCGGTCGATGCCTTCAACGAGACGTATCATGTGTTCGGCACGCATCCTCAATTGACGTCTTGGCTCGAGGACGTGGATGTACAGATCGATTGCTACGAACGCCACAATCGCTACCTCATACCGTTCGGCTGCGTTAGCACCCACATCGAGGACGGCACGTTTCTATCGGAGGGATTGAAGAACTTCATGCGCATGAACATGCTGGATCCGGACCATTACGCTGGTGATGGGCTAGGTGTCCGCCGAGCCATTCAGCAGCATTGGCGCAAGAACGGTAGATCGTTGGGATTCGATTTCGACGATCTAAACGATGATCAGTTGACCGACGACTATCACTATCTGATCTTTCCGAACATCACGATGAACATCCACTGCAACAGCGTCATGGTGTTTCGGCAACGCCCACATGAGACCGACCCGAACAAGATGTACTACGACCTTCAGAACTATTCGCTCATGCCGGAAGGCCAGGCCGCGCCGGAACGTCCGGCCCACCGTCAGTTCAAGCATGGTGAAGAGTCGATTGGTGAGGTGCTCGACCAGGATGCATCGAACCTGTCGATGGTACAGAAGGGGATGAATTCCGACGGTTTCCGCGGTTTGTGGATTTCCAGCCAAGAATTGCGGATACGTCACTTCCACAAAACCCTCGACGATTATATCCATCGCAAACCGATTAGATGGATGTAGTGTGAAGCCGTTAATCGCAATGGCCGAACTTTCAGAAGGTCAAATGACCACCCGTCGCGTGGATGGGGTGAGCGTGTTGGTCTGTCACGTCGAGGGCCGGTACTATGCGCTCCACAATGAATGTACCCACGCCGGCCAGGCGCTGCATACCGGCAAGCTCAATGGTTACGAACTCAAGTGCCCGCTACACGGTGGCCGCTTCGATATACGTACCGGTGCGTGCCGGGGTGCGCCGGTGACTGAACCGGTAATAACGTTTCCCGTTACGCTGGAAGGTGGCAAGGTCAACGTCACCGTCTCGGGGGTAGAGCCTCGAGCGCTACCCAAGTTTGGGCCGCTCAACTAGCACACTAGCAACTTTCAAACACTATCCAAGACAAGTGAGGACACATCATGGATTTACGAATCAAAGGCCAGAAGGCACTGATTACCGGAGGCACGAAAGGTATCGGCCGGGCGATCGCCGATGCGCTTGCAGACGAAGGCAGTAACGTCTCGATTTGTGCGCGCAATGAAGAGGAAGTCAACGCGGCGGTCGAAGCGCTGTCGGCAAAAGGCGTGACCGCCTTTGGGCAATCGGTCGACGTCGGTGACGGCGAAGCGTTGGCCGCATGGATTGCCGCCTCTGCGGAAGCGTTGGGCGGCATCGACACCATCGTTGCGAACGTATCGGGCGGTAACGCCCCTGGCGAGGCCGGGTGGCGCGCCAACTTCGAACACGACGTGTTAGGAACGATTCGTTTGGTCGAGGGTGCGACGGAGTATCTCGAGAACTCGGAAAATGCGAGCGTGCTGATCATCTCAACGACGGCCGCGCTCGAGAAGTTTATTGGTGCGGGCTCGTACAATGCCATGAAGGCCGCACTTCTGAACTATTCCGGCGCCCTTGCTCAGGACCTCGGTCCGAAAGGCATCCGGGTCAACTCCATTTGCCCCGGGCCGATCTTCATCGAGGGTGGTGCTTGGGACATGATCAAGCAGAAGATGACGCCGTTCTACGAGGCAACGGTGGGCGACATTCCGATCGGTCGCATGGGCAGCGCCGGTGAGGTTGCTGCTCAAGCCGCATTGCTGGCGAGCCCCTTGGCCGGTTACACCACGGGCACCAACATCGTCATCGACGGCGGTTTCACCAAGCGCATTCAGTACTGAGCCATGAGCGAGCAACGCATCGTCGATGTTTATATGGTGGCAGCCGGTGGTTATCACGACATCGACTTCGCTCGCCTCGAGCTTCTGAAGCTGTTGGCCGAGGACGAGCGGGTTCGCGTGCAAGTGGCCGCCGACTATCACGATCTGGAGGCCATCGGAGAAGCCGACTATCTGATTACCTACACGTGTGATCTGGTGCCGACAGAGGACGAGCAGGTGGCGCTCAAGGATTACGTTGCCGCCGGCAAACGCTGGTTTGCGCTGCACGGCACCAATGCGATCTTCGATTTCACCAATCCGAATGGCGTGGGGTGTCCTGAAACGGCTCCGGTACTCATGGAGACGCTCGGCACGCAGTTCATTGCGCACCCGCCGATCCATCCGTTCAAGGTCACTGTGGCGGATGCGGATCACGAACTCGTGAAGGGCATAAACGAGTTCGAAACCGACGATGAGCTGTATCTTTGCCGCATTCACGGCGATCTGCACCATCTACTGGAGACGCGGTTTACCGGCGAAGCGACCGGTTTCGCCGAAAGCGAGTGGCACGAGGACGCACCTCGACCCGTCTACTACATCAACAAGGTGGGTGATGGAGAGGTGCTCTACCTCAATCTCGGCCATTGCCGTGGCCACTACGACATGCGCCCGTTGATGGACTATTACCCGCAGATCGAGCGCGGTAGCTGGGAAACCGAGGAGTACTACGAACTGCTGCGCCGTGGTCTCAAGTACTGCACGGACCGAGCGTTGACGGACAAGCAAGCATGACCAAACCGTTCCGCTTCGGCCTGCAGTCGTTCAACGCAGCATCGGGCGAAGACTGGGCCAACCAGGCCAAAAAGGCCGAAAGTCTCGGCTATTCGACGTTGCATCTGGCTGATCACATTCTAGGGCCGGGGCCGGCATTGGAAAAAACCAACCATCCGGTACAAAACCTGGCCGCCATTCCGGCGATGGCGTATGCGGCCGCGGTGACCGACACGATCAATATCGGCTGTCGGGTGTTTTGCGTCGACTACCACAATCCGGTGGTGCTCACGAAATCGGCCATGACGATCGACATGCTGTCGGGCGGCCGGCTCGAACTCGGGCTCGGCGCCGGTTGGCTGCAAGAGGAATACGCGGCCACCGGCATCGCCTTCGACGAACCGGCGACTCGCATTGATCGGTTGGCCGATATCGTACAAGGCGTGAAAGCTTTTCGCGATGACGGATATGCCAACGTGTCCAACGACACCATTCAATGGCGCGACTTCGAAGGTCTGCCGAAACCCGTATCGAAACCACCCATCATGATCGGCGGCGGTAGTCCGCGGATATTGCGGTTGGCGGGGCGCGAGGCCGACATCGTCAGCCTCAACTTCAACAACCGGTCGGGCGTCATAGGACCGGATGGCGTGCAAACCTCCTCCGAGGAACAAACGCAGAAGAAACTGCAATGGGTACGCGAAGGGGCCGGTGAGCGCTTCGATCAACTCGAGATCGAGATCGGCGCCTACTTCACGTTCGTCATGGACGACGCGACACCGGTACTCGAGAACTTCGCCCAGATGTTTGGCTACTCCACCGACGCTATGGCCAAACATCCGCACGCGTTATTCGGCAGCGTCGATCAAATCTGTGATGAGCTCGAACGGCGGCGCGACCTCCACGGCATCTCCTACGTCACCGTGGGCGGTGACAACATGGACGCGTTCGCACCGGTGGTCGATCGTTTGACCGGCAAGTAGGCAAGCCGAGAGGCGTGAGAGTCGCCGCAGCGTCGCGAGCTTGTCTGTCGAGCCCTTAAAGCTCCCTATTCTGAGGAGGATTGAAATCCTGTTTGAGGGTGTCGGTGTAGTGGGCATCTTTGAACGCGAGATAGGCGTCCCACTGATCTTCACGCACAATGTCCTTGGCGGGTTTATCGAGGTTTTTGTAATGCCGTCTGATCGCGCGCTTCATGCGCTTTTCGAGCTCGCGAGCACTCATCGTGCCGGCGTTGCGCATTCGTTCTTTGCGTATCGAATCGCCAATGTCGCGGTTCAAGCGGCGCATCATGACGTTAAATTCGGTTTTCTGATCGCCCTCGAGACGTATCGCAATTATGGCGTCGTTCGGATCGACGTCGCTGGCGGCGTTCGCGCCGAACGCAAAAACCAATATCAGAATGCCTAGGATAGTTTTCATGTTTGTCCCCCTTCGACGGTGCCAACGCTAAGCGTTGACCCGTCGTTTGATTAGGGACGATTCTTATGCGGCCTGCCGTCCCGTATGGTCAATATTACTGCAGAAATCGCGATTTGTGGACCACGCGGCGGCCTGAGGCGGCCGCCTCAATCCGTGGAGCCTCGATCGATGACCGCTTTCACCAAATCCGTGTGGCTGCCGACGAAAAAATCGGAAACGACACGATTGGCCACCGTCTGATCTTTGTCGATGAGGTAGGTTACCCGTCGTACGCCAAAGCCCAACGGCCCGTCGACCCCATAGGCCTTGATCGCGGACTTTCGTTCGTCGCACAGAATGGGAAATGGCAGGGAGTGGCGCGACGCGAAACGCTGGTGGCTGTCGACGCTCTGCGGGCTGATGCCGACAACCTGAACGTCGATCGCGTCTAAGTTTTCGTATACATCCCGGAAGGCGCAGGCCTCCGCGGTACAGATGGGGGTAAAATCTGCCGGATAGAAATACAGCACCAGTTCGCCGCTGCTCAACAGACCGGCAAGCGATACGAGGTTTCCGGATTGGTCCGGCAACTCGAAGTCGGGGGCGGAAGCGCCGATCTTGATCATGGTTTAAGTTCGCCTCAGTTGCAGTTGGCGTTGGGTTTCCTCGAACTGCTTGCGGCTGATACGGTACTGCGCGTAGAAAGCCACCGCAATCAGTCCCGGAATGATCGAGATGGGTGAGTCGATCATGCCCAGCCACCAGATGGTATCCGCATCTACTTCTCCGGGCTTGGCGTTTTCGGGAAACGAGATCAACCAGAGCGACAGAGCTGCAATTCCGTGTCCTAGGGAGTTGTCGAGCTTGGCGAAAAACGTTCTTGCAGCATAGAGCGTACCTTCTTGGCGGTGGCCGATGCGCAGTTCGTTTTGGTCGGCGATGTCGGCAAGCGCCGACATCACGCTGATGTTCAGGATACTGCCGCTGGCCGAAGACAGCGCCTGAAAAACCACGATAGACCATAGCAGCCAAGGCGACCCGTTCTCCGGGAATAGTCCTGCCAGCCTCAAGATGACCGGCATAGCGTTGGATATCGATAGACCAATCGCGGTGACGATGATGGTGGCCCGCTTGTCAAAGACAAAGTGCAACCGCGCGGAAAACGAAAACCCCACCGTATAGCCGACAATAGAACCAACGAAGATCAGCGTGCCGATGTCCTCGACGGGTAGTTCCCAATAGAAAATGTTCATGTAGCTAGTGAATGCGGTGCGCACGCCGATCATCATCGACAGGAAAAACAAACCGATCATCAGCATTAGGTAGTTGCGATTGGAAAACGCGCTCGCGACATCGCGGTAGAACATTCTGGCAGAGAAACGCGGCAGGTCGTCCGGTACCTTGGGCAACATAGGGATGCGATCCCTGGTATACCAGGCAGACGAGAACAGGATCATCACAATGGCAATGGCGATGAACATCGCGAAATCCGGATAAGACTCGCGGTTCAACAAGCCGTTGGATGCAGCTCCAAGGGCCGAAAAAAAGATCAACGTGTTGATCTTGAAAGCACCGGGGCCTCCCAACCAGTAGAAGAAATTGTTGTAGCTCATGATCTTCGAGCGTTCGGTATAGTCCTTGGAAAGTTCGCCTCCGAGCGCAAGGTGCGGCACGTGAAAGACGGTCATGAACGTCCGCAGGCTAATCGAGGAGACTAAAAACCAGGCGAACAACTGCCCCTGCGTGAGATCGTCGGGTGGGTTGAACACACAATAGAAACTGATGGCGATCGGCACCGGTGCGACGAACATGAAGGGGTGCCGTCGTCCCAGGCGTTTGCTGCGGAAACGGTCCGAAAACGAACCGAAAAGCGGATCGGAGACGGCATCGAACAGTAGGGCAATGGTGGGCACCAAACCAGCTAGCAGCACACCGAGACCCATCACCTGGTTGTAGAAGATCAGTCCGAGTACCGAAAGTGAGTAGAGGGATAGATACTCGGCCGACGCACCGACGCCGAACGCGAGGCGCGACTTGAACGGTACGGTGTGTGGGTCTACGACTCTCGCTGGCGGCGTGCTCACTAATGTACGTCTCCGATCGGCGCAATTCTTGCGTCGGCGGCGAGGGCGTCGACGTTGCTGCCGGTTAGCGAGTCGAGAAAGGCGATGAGGTCCTCGATCTGTCGTTCTGTCAAATCCAGTGGTCTTACGCGTTCATCCTGCCCGTCATGCGGTACGCCGCCGTTGTTGTAGAAGTCGACGACATCGCGCAGGGTGGCGAGCGAGCCGTCGTGCATGTAAGGCTGAGTGATGGCGACGTTGCGCAACGAGGGCGTACGGAACTTCCAGCGATCTTCCGGCAACCCGGTCGCTTCGTAGCGTCCCAGGTCGTTTGGCGTGGGCGGCAGCGCGTCGCTGTCGACATCGATGATCACGCCAGGTGCTATCTGCATGCGCGATGTTGTCTGTGGCCCTTGCATCGCTACGTCAAAACCGAGACCGGTGTCGTGAAAGTCATCATCGGTAAAATGTGCGAAACCGTTTTCTAGCTGGTGACATGCCGAGCACTCCTTGTCTACGAAGAGTTCGAATCCACGCTTTGCGCTTTCGCTTAGCGCCTCGGTCACGCCAGAGAAGTACCACCGGTCGAAAGGCGAGTCGGCCGAAATGAGCGCTCGTTGATAGTCCGCCAGTGCCATACCCAAACTGACGATGTCGATGCCTCTGCCGAATGCCTCTTTGAATTCGGTCTCGTAGTTCGTTGTCTGCCGCAAACGCTGCAACACGACCCCGATCGACGGGTTACCCATTTCGTTCACCGCCAATAGCGGTGACCAGACTTGCTGCTCCAGTGTTTCTTCGCGTCCGTCGAAGAACAGGTTACGCCGATAAACGACGTTGTATAACGCGGGCGCGTTACGCTTCACGACGCGCCCTTCGATACCGACCGGCGTTGTTTGTTCGTACTGGGTGAATCCTTGCTCGGGGACATGGCACATCGCGCACGATAGCGTGCCGTTGAACGACAAGCGTCGATCGAAAAATAGGCGTCGTCCCAAGTTGATACTGTCGGCGGTTATCGGTCGCGGGAGCGCTACCGGCGGTAACCCAAGCGGTGGTTGGTTAACGAGACCGAGAAGGTCTGCGGCCTGGCCGGTGAGCGCGCCGATCTGTCGAGAGTCGGTTGTGTAGTCGCTGCGCTCATACCCATCGCGCGGATCGCCCTGGCCAATCCGTTCGTGCTCTGCTGCAAACAACGCCGTAGGGAGTGCTATGACTAACAATCCCAGCAACCGAATTATTGGACGTGTCGCTATCTCCATACGGGTGTTAGCATACTCGCCGCTTACAACAATAGAAGGGGGAAGCTATGTTCGCACGAGTATTCGGCTGTGCGTTGGTTGCCTGGTTGGTGGCTCTGCCTACGGCGTTTGCGGACGAAACCTGTATGTCGCCCTATATGGCGAAAATCGTCGGCCAGGAAGACTTTGTTTATGTCTGGACCCTTGGTATGGAAGGCGTTGGAGACGGGCAAGACAAGCTGGTCACCGTCGACGTCAATCCTGCTTCGAGCTCCTACGGTCAGGTGGTGCATTCGTTGTCGGTTGGCGGCCGCAACGAGGCTCATCATTCCGGATTTACCGACGATAGACGCTACCTGTGGGCTAGCGGGCTCGACACCAGCAAGATCTTCATCTTCGACGTGCATTCCGATCCGGCTGCACCGAGCTTACACAAGCAGATCGACGACTTTGTCGCAAAATCGGGTGGGGTCGTTGGCCCTCACACCAGCTATGCGTTGCCGGGACGCATGATGCTGACGGGCTTGTCCAACAATCGGGACCACGGCGGGCGCACGGGAATGGTCGAGTACACCAACGCGGGCGACTACGTCACCACCCATTGGATGCCGACGGACGACAATCTAAACGGGGCAGAAAAGTCGGGTAACTTCGCCGACGGCTATGGATACGAC
>CBDTZM010000044.1:0-8904 GCA_965364915.1 uncultured Pseudomonadales bacterium
AGGCCCCTGCTGGTCTCACAAAACGCGACACGATCGATGGCGGCCCCACCCAACTCGCTGGTGTCGATGTCGAGAGCGCCGTGGTATAGCGTGACGAGTTCCGCCACGACCGCTAGCCCGATACCCTGACCCGGTTGCACCTGATCGGCCCGCGTACCCCGGTTCAACACCTGGCGTCTGATTTCGGGACCGATGCCGGGCCCATCGTCCTCGACGCAAACGGTGACATGGTCACCGGCGCACCCGGACACCCTTACGCGTTTGCTTGTGTACTTGAATGCGTTTTCCAACACATTGCCAAATATTTCCATGAAGTCGCCTTCGTCGCCCCGCGCTTGGAGGTCTACCGGAACACGCATTTCAAGTTGTATGCCGCGTTCCAGGTACGCGGTTTGCAACGCCCGCGTCAGGCGGGTGAGTACCGTATGCAGGTTGACGGCTTTACTGACGACCACCGGACCACTCACACTCGCGCGAGAAAGCTGGTGTGTCACCGTGCTTTCCATCCGGTCGAGCTGCTCTTGCAACAAGCCCGGGTCGCCGTTGACCTGCTCACGCAATGCATTGCGAATGACGGCTAGCGGGGTTTTGAGACTGTGCGCCAGGTCGTCCAGCGCATTTCGGTAGCGCGTGCGGCTACGGTGTTCATGCTCGACGAAGCGATCCAGGTTCTCGGCAAGTCCTCGTAGTTCCTTCGGGTAGTCGGCCGAAAGCTGTTCGCGACGGCCTTCCTCCAAGTCTTTGACCTCTCCCGCCATCACTCGCAGCGGCGTCAGCCCCCATCGTATCGCCAGAATCTGTACGATCATGACGAGCAACGTGACCGCGCCTAGACCAACGTACAGGTTCTGCCGAAAGCCACTGATGACAGAACGAAACGGTGCTTGGTCCGTGGCGACCTGGAAGACGAGCACCGACTCTTGCGCATCCTCCCAGATCACCGCGTAGGTCAAGAAGTACCGAGCCACGCCCCCCGTCGCCACCTCGCTAAACACGAACTCGCCCAGATCGGGCCGCGTCTCGGGGAATTCAACATTGGTCGTCAGGGCCGATGGCGAGCGCCATTCGTAGTTGCCATCCACCTCCACCACCGTCGCGTACAGACCGGATTCCGGTTGGGACAATCTCGGCTCCGAGAGTTCGCCGAACACTACGTGGTCCTGATACTCCTCGGCCACTCCCATCAGGGAATAGACGACAAGTTTCAGTTGCTCTTCGGCGCTGGCCAAGGTGCTGGCCTTGACGGATCGATCGAGCACCAAACCCGCCAGCGTCAGAAAGGCACCCAACACACAGGTGGTCGTCACCACCAAGCGGGACTGGATGCCCAGATTCAATCAGGGTTCCAGGCTAAAACGGTAGCCCTGACCGCGAACGGTGCGAATCGGGTTGACAGGGTCGAGCTTCTTGCGCAAGCGGCCGACGAACACCTCGATGACGTTGCTATCCCTGTCGAAGTCTTGTTCGTAAAGATGGTCTGTCAGTTCGGTCTTGGAGACGACCCGAGAAGGGTTGAGCATCAGGTACTCCAGCACCTTGTACTCATACGCGGTGAGCTCGATGGGGGCATCGTCCAAACGCAATTCCTTCTTTGCGGTGTCCAAGCTGATAGGCCCTTCGCTGATCACCGGCGAGGCATATCCGGCCGCGCGCCGCACCAACGCGTTGAGCCTCGCAAGTAACTCTTCCATATGGAACGGTTTGGTCAGATAGTCGTCGGCACCCGCTTCCAAACCCGACACCTTGTCTTGCCAATGACCCCGAGCGGTTAGGATGAGAACCGGAAACCGCCGTTCCTCCGCCCTCAAGGTTGCGATGAGTTCGCTGCCGTCCATTTTTGGCAGGCCCAGATCTATGACGGCGGCGTCGTAGTCGTACTCGCGGCCGTAGTACAGACCTTCTTCCCCGTCTCCGGCAACATCGACTACATAGCCTGCGCCCGTGAGCTGGCGGTGCAGCTGGTCTTGCAGTGCCTGCTCATCTTCTACGACTAGTATGCGCATGATCGGAAGGCTGCTAGCGCCCCTTGCGCACCCCGCCCTTGCGGTCGATGACGACGGTTGTCACCCGCCCGCCTTCCAAAAGCACGCGCACGCGGTAACCACGATTGCCGCCTTCGACGGGCGTTGCCGAAAGCACTCGACCGCTGGTTTCCAGCCGTGCAATTGCGGTTGCTTGTTCGACGGATATGGCTGGCTGCTGGACAAGGTTGCTGGGAGGAACCGCGCCACCGCGCGCGGCGGCAACGTCGGCGGTGTAAAAGGGGAGTACAAGCACAAACCCGAGGATCCACTTCTTGAACGAGGGCGCGATCATGCTGAGTCGCCAGATCCTTGACTATCTACTGCGTGCATTGTACTCCCAAACTCTCTACGACACAGGCGTGACGCGCACGCGAACTCGAACGCTGTCGCCCGGGTGACGCTGCATGCGCGTGGTATAGGTGCGGCCACCATAGCGATAGGTCACATCGTAACCGGCAAGACGCTCCTCTTCGCGGATGTCCTGCACGACGTTGCAGACCTCTTCGGTGCGATAGCTGACCGGTGCGTCGCGATAGCGGTTGCGGCGCGCGACATCTGCGCCGATGCTACCGCCCAGAAGTGCGCCAACCGCCACACCGACCTGTTTGTTGTGCTTGTGGTGGCCCAACGCATTACCGATGGCGCCGCCGATGATCGCTCCGACAATCGGCCCGGTGAAGGAACGTCTTTGGGTCGGTTCACGATAGGCAACGTTTTGTTCATAGCACTGTTCTCGAGGCACCGCGTGCGTCACGATTTCATAGACGGGTTCTACGGCGACCACCGGCGCGCGGTCGTAATTCGTGGCGCCAAAGGCGACCGTAGGGGCAAGTAGCAAAGGTACGATGACTCGCGCGATCGACATGACATTTCTCCTACGACTCCGATTTGCCGAGTAGCTTAGCGATTCCAGCCTGAACGCTATCTGAATGCCTAAGCGTTCCGTGCGCCCGCCTGTAGCCCCCGTATTTCATGGCTTTCCCCAAGTTTCACAAGCCAGTCCGCGCGGCCGGCAAGTTGTGATTTGAGCCACAAAGTCAGCCGTTCGTAGTGAGCAACGAAGCGTTCCACCTCGGCGCTCGACATACGCGCCGCGTCCGGCAAGCCTTGTTCCTGCTCGCTGCGCCAGCGCCTGACCGCGCCCATGCTTGGAACATCGAGGTAGATCCACCAATCGACGATCCCCCACAGCGGGCGGTAGCGCGCGCATGCATCGTTGACAAACGCGCGCCAAATCCCGGATGGGTCCTCCAAGCGCTCCAACTCGTTTACCGGACTCTCGAGATCGGGCAACGGCTGCGGCGTCGCGCCCAGGCACCAACCTTCGAATACCACCACATCGACGTTCGGGCCAACCACCGGCCAGGTGGTCTCCGGAACACGATCGTCGCGGCCTTTGTCGAACTGCGGCAGCGCGACCCGCTGGCCGTCGCGCAAAGCCTGCAGCACCCGTTCGGCAAGACCGACGTCGTGGGTCCCCGGCACGCCGCGGGTAGCCAACAACGGGTGGGTAGTTAGGCTGAGCGCCCGACGTTCGTCGTGTGTCAGATAGAAATCGTCAATGGATACGCTGACACAACGCATTCCCTTGAGGCCATACGCAGCGACGAGCAGTTGCGCCAGCGTTGTCTTGCCCGCACCCTGGCCGCCGCTTAGCCCCACCACGCCCACTGACGGCAGCGCCACCGCGGTCAGTGCGGCAAGCCTACGCCAATCATCGTGGCCTGCCGGTAATTGCGCATGAACACGCTCGACCTCTGCCATGTCGACGCCGGGCGCAAGCTCGCGACAGAGACGCCCTAGTTGCAAACGAGTGTCACTAGGGAACCTCCGCCGACCATTGAGTCTAAACTTGGCAACGAGGAACAACGATAAGCACACATCATGGCCACCATCATAGAAACAGCGAGCAGCGTTTACGACCGCTGCGTCAACGCCATTGGACACCTCGACGGTCTAGCATCTCTTCTCATCCGGTTGATTCTAGGGCCGGTTCTGATTGCCGCCGGCTGGGAAAAGCTCACGGGCGACAACTGGTTCGAATTTCAACTGGACTCGTTCCCGTTCCCATTCAACGTGCTGCCGGCCGGCTTTTCGTGGTTTCTCGCTTCATGGACCGAGTTTCTAGGGGGCATCTTGCTACTCTTGGGTCTCGGCACGCGCTTCGTTGCCGTTCCGTTGGCCATCACGATGTTCGTCGCCGCCTACTCCGTCCACCTCGACAACGGTTGGACGGCCATTGCGCCATCCAATCCGCCTGCCGTCTGCCTGCCGGAAACTGAAGCCAACGCCAACTCCAACCTCTTCGAACGCTATATCAAATGCTTCAACGTCAACGAGCGAACCATTGAAGCCTCCGAACGGCTCGCGCGCGCGAAATCGATTCTGCGAGAACACGGTAACTACCGGTACCTGAACGGCAGCGGCGCCATCGTCAAGCTGAATAGCGGCATCGAATTTGCCGCGACCTATCTCGCCATGCTTTTGGCCCTGCTGGTCATTGGCGGTGGCCGCTACTTGAGCCTGGACTACTATGCAAAGCTGCTCGTCAAACCGCCTCGCGAACCGTCGTAGAGGAGACCACGGCGGTGCCCTATAATCCCGGGCCCTTTACTTGAACTCCAAAGGATTGATCGCTTGAGAAGTTTCATCCGTTACCCGCTGGGTATCGCATTGCTCGCATTGGGTCTGGCCGGTTGCCAGTTGGCTCCGCCAGACGAGGCTGCCGGTGCGCCGCCCGTCGTCGTGGCGAAAAGCCCCAACGACGATCGTGAATATCGCTACCTGGAACTCGACAATCAACTCATGGTTCTGCTGGTATCGGATAGCGCCACCGACAAAGCGGCAGCATCGCTCGTCGCCTTTCGCGGGCAATATGACGACCCGATAGAGTATGGCGGGCTCGCTCACTTTCTCGAGCACATGCTGTTCATCGGGACCGAGAAGTACCCGGAAATCGACGGCTACCAAACGTTCATTAGTGCCCATGGCGGTTCCAGCAACGCCTACACGGCCGCCGACCACACGAATTACTTCTTCGACATTCAACCCGAGTATTTCCAGGCAGGCATGGACCGTTTCGCCCAGTTCTTCATTGCGCCGCTCTTCGATACCGAGTACGTGGAGCGAGAAAAGCATGCGGTACACTCGGAAACTCAACTGCAGATCAAAGATGACCGCTGGCGGGCCATGTCCGCACAACGCATGGTGTTCAACCCCGATCACGCCGCCTCTCGATTTCACATAGGCACCCTGGAAACTCTGGGCGAGGGTGTGGGTGACGCGTTGGCGGAATTTTTCGAGCACAACTACTCTTCCGATCAGATGGCCTTGGTCGCCATTAGCAACGAAAGCCTCGATGCGCTCGAAGCGTGGATCGTGCCTATGTTCGAAGAGTTGCCGAACCGCGATCTGGGAGCACCACCAGCAACCCCGGCGCTGTTTCGACCCGGGGATCTACCCGCGACCTTGTTCCACAAACCGATCAAGGAGTCGCGCTCGGTTAGTTACACCTTTCCACTACCGCCGGTCACGGAACACTACGCAAGCAAACCCGAGGTCTACCTCTCCAATCTCTTAGGCCACGAAGGTGAGCACAGCCTGCATCACGAATTGAAAACGAAAGGCTGGATCGAGTCGCTGGGCGTATCCGCAGCCCGCTTTGTGGACGACGCTGCGGTTCTCGAGATTAGCATCGCCCTCACCGAAACCGGGTTCGCCCACATCGATGCCATAACGTCGGCGCTCTTCGCCTACATCGACCTTTTGAAAGCCAACCCGCCAGAGGCGTGGCGTTACGCCGAGCAAGCGAAGGTGGCGGACTTGTCTTTCCGCTTTCAGGAACAGTCGTCGGCGACGGCTTTCGTCTATCAGGTGTGTCCCAATCTGCGGCTCTATCCGCCGCAGGACATACTGCGTGCACCCAGGATGATGGATCGATTCGACCCCGAGTTGATCGAACGATTTTTGGCCTACCTCACAGAAGACAACGTGCTCCTCGAAGTCATCGCACCCGGTGTGCAAACCGATCAAGTGGAGCGGTTTTTCGACGTGCCTTACACGATTCACCGGGGACCCCTAGACTTCGCGCAGTCGACAGACCATGGCCTCAAACTACCGCAACCCAATGCGTTTCTACCCGACAGCCTGGAACTCATGCCTGAAGACTCGGAACCGCCACGAAAGGCCGGCAACGTAGAATCCGGCGAAATCTGGGTCGATACGGATACGGAGTTCGGTACGCCGCGGGCCAATCTGTTCTTGACGCTGACGGTCAAAGAGGGCTTGCAGTCAGTCGGCGACATCGCGGCGGCTCGAATATATCGGCGACTGGTGCAAGACGAGCTCAATGTATTCACCTACCCCGCGTATCTCGCAGGATTGAACTACAGCCTATCGGTCGTACCGGCCGGTTTTCGAGTGAGCTTGAACGGGTACTCGGACAAACAGGCGGTGCTGCTCGACGCAGTACTCGAAGCGTTCAAGCACACCGAAATCGACGCAGTGCGTTTCGACCGCTACCGCAAGGAGTTGACCCGCAACTGGCGCAACTTCAAGAACGAGAGACCTTACTCGCAAACCTATGCTTCGCTCAATCAGCTACTCGTCAGCAATAGCTGGCCTCCGGAACAGTTGGCTGACGCGCTTGACGCCATGACGTTCGAAGACCTGGAACGCTGGCGGCAATCTAGGCTGCAAGAACACGGACTGCTCGCCCTACTGCACGGCAACGTCGACGCGGCAGACGCCTCGCGGGTAACTGCGACGGTGGCCAAACACTTGCGTCTCGGCGACATCCCGCCCCGCAAGCCCGACATCGCCCAGGTTGACCGCAACTACCGCGTCGCGGTGGATGTCGACCACAACGACGCCTCGATGGTGTTGTTCGTACAAGATCCGGTGGCAGGATTGCGCGCTCGGGCCAAAAGCGCATTGGCAGCTCAGCTGTTGCGTCAGTCCTACTTCACCGAGCTTCGTACCGAACAGCAGCTCGGGTACGTGGTATCGCTGGCCAACAGCACCTTTCGCGACCAGGCCGGCATAGCCTTCATCATCCAGAGTCCGGTCGCATCGCCCAAGACCCTGGAAGCGGCGACGCAAGCCTTTCTCGACGCCCAAGTCTCGGTGACCGCCAACCTGTCGGATGAGGCATACGAAACGCAACGATCCAGCCTGATCGCCCGTCTCACCGAACGCGACAAGAACCTCGGCCAACGAACGCGTCGATTCTGGGTTGATCTGGATCTCGGCATCACCGATTTCGATTCGCGCGAGCAGATGGCCGAGCACGTTCGGTCCATCAGCCAGGAAGAGATGACCGAGTTCGTCGAGACCTTGCGCACCCGCGCTCGAGATCAACGATTGATCATTTACAACACCGGCCATTTCATTGATGCGCCCGAAAACGGTGAGTTGATCACCGATCTCGCGCGGTTCAAGACGCCCTGAGGTCCAACCGGTAAGGCGGCAGCGACTCGAGTATGGCCCGCCCGTACGCTTTAGTGACGATGCGCTTGTCCAACAACGTGATGCGCCCGTGGTCGTCCTCGTGGCGTATCAGCCGCCCGCAGGCTTGCACCAGTTTCAACGCGGTGTCCGGAACGGAAATTTCGTAGAACGCGTTCTTGCCGCGGGATTCGGCCCATTCGGCGATCGCTTGATCGACCGGATCGTCGGGCACGGCGAACGGCAGTTTGACGATCACCACATGCCGGCAGTAGTCATCGGGCAGGTCCACCCCTTCGGCGAAACTGGCCAGGCCGACCAGGTAGCTCGCCTCGCCTGCATCGATGCGCGCACGATGCGTGTCCAACAACGCCTGTTTGGACCGTTCGCCCTGTATCTGCAGTTGTCCACTCAGGTGTTCAGGCAGCTCGCGGCAAACCCCCAGCATCTGGCGCCACGACGTGAACAACACGAGCGCGCTGCGTTCCTGGGCAAGCAGGTCTGGTAGCAACTCGGCCACCTCTGCGGTGTGGGTATCGAAATCGCGCGGATCCGACTGCATATCGGGAACCGCGAGAACGGCTATGTTGGGAAAATCGAAGGGGCTGGGAATTTTCAAGCCAGCGATGCCGAGCAAACCGGCACGATCGAGGAACCGGTCGAAACGACCGAGCGCCGTCAAGGTCGCCGACGTCGCAATACCCGCAAAGCACCGAGACCAGAGATTGTCCTGCAACAGTAACCCCGGTTCTATCGGCGCGCTGACCAACTCCAGGTCTTGCTCGGTACGATTCACCCAACGCGCATGTCTTGCCCGGTCGCTGCCGTCGCCCGTGGCAGAGGCGAAATCGTTCAACAGTTGCGCGGTCGCTTGCGCCCGGGTTTCCAACTGACCCACTGCAGGCAGCCAATCTTCTGCCTCGAACGCCTGGGCCCAATCGGTTTCTCCGTCCACGGCTTTGCGCAATAGGTCGTGCACCCGTTCCACCGCAGCGGCGATCTGCGCCACCGGCACGCTTGCGGCCATCGACACGTCGGCCAATTCCTGTTCGACCCGTCCCAGCACGAATCGATGCGTTTCAAGCTCGGCATCGCGCTGATGGAACTCCAAGCTGGATAACGTCATCGCCAGATTTTCAAACGCCTGCTTCAGCTCCACGCAGTAGCCCGCCAACTTGGTAGCGATATCCGTCAGGTCCTGGGGGCGGCCAAATCGCTGGGTCAGGCTCGAGACCACCGTATTGACGTGATCGGCCCAAGTGAGCGTTCCGCGGATGCGCGCGTTGACCGCAAAGTGCTGTTGGGTTTTGTCCGGGAGGTGATGCGCCTCGTCGACAATGAAGATCGCGTCTTCGGGTTCGGGCAGCACCACGCCGCCGCCGAGATTCAGGTCGGCGAGCATCAGGTCGTGGTTGGCGACGATCACGTCGACGCC
>CBDTZM010000045.1:0-8782 GCA_965364915.1 uncultured Pseudomonadales bacterium
GCAAGCTCGACTGGGAGAGCATGCGGCCGAACTTCTTCATCATCATCTCGCCGGGCGGGTTGCGCGGCTTTGCTGCGACCTACATGACGAGCTTCTTCCTGCCGAGCGACCAGAAGCGTTTTCTCAACAAGCTGCTCTCGCAATTTCCGACGATCACCGTCATCGAGGTGGACGCAATCATCGAACAGGTACAAAGCATCGTCGATCGGGTCACTCAAGCCGTAGAGTTGGTGTTGTCGTTGGTGGTCGTTTCGGGTTGCCTCGTGCTGATCGCAAGCATTCAAGCGAGTCGCGATTCCCGCATGGCGGAACATGCGCTCGTGCGCACGTTGGGCGGTACGCGCAACCTGATCACGAGCAGCCTGGCGGCGGAATTTGCCGCGCTGGGGTTGTTCTCTGGATTGGTCGCTGTCATTGGGGCCGAGGTCACGGTCGCATTGCTGCTGGTACAAGTGTTCGATCTTCCTGCGCAGATCCATCCCTGGCTATGGTTGATCGGCCCGGTCGGCGGCGGACTGCTTATCCTCAGCGTCGGTTTGGTGGGCACGCGACGCCTCATTTCCTCGCCACCGATGTTGGTGCTGCGAGCCATGTCTTAGTCTTAGGTTGTGGGTTGTCGCGATGGACGAACCTAAAGCTCGCTTCGAGCGCAACAAGTTGCGAAAAAAGTTACGCCGCCTGGTGGGCCGGGCGATCGCGGACTACAACATGATCGAGAATGGCGACCGGGTGATGGTTTGCCTGTCGGGTGGCAAAGACTCCTACACGTTGCTCGACATACTCATGAATTTGCAGCTGAGTGCGCCGATCGACTTTGAACTCGTTGCCGTCAACCTTGATCAAAAACAACCGGGTTTCCCAGAGCACGTGTTGCCTGCCTACCTCGACAAGCTCGGCATCGAATACCACATCCTCGAAGCGGACACCTACTCGGTCGTCAAACGTTTGACGCCGGCGGGCAAAACCACCTGTCCGCTGTGCTCCCGGCTCCGGCGCGGCATGCTTTACGGCGCCGCCAAGCGCTTGGATGCGACCAAGATCGCTCTAGGTCACCATCTCGACGACGTTGTCGAAACCCTGTTTCTCAACCAGTTCTTCGGTGGGCGGATGAAGGCGATGCCGCCCAAACTGAAGAGCGACGACGCCCAGAACGTCGTGATCCGGCCACTGTACTACGTTCGCGAAAAGCTCATTGCACTCTGGGCCCGAGCGGCCGACTACCCGATTATTCCCTGCAACCTCTGTGGCTCTCAAGAAAATCTGCAGCGGCAAGCGATCAAGACCATGCTCAAGGGTTGGGACGCAGCTGCACCGGGACGGGTTGAGAGTATTGCGCGAAGCTTGAGAAACGTATCGGCATCGCACCTTGGCGATCCCGAGCTGTTCGAGTTCGACGCGCTGCGGGTCGAACGGTCGGGCCCAACGGTGGTGGACATCACTTCTCTTTGAAATCAGATGCCCTGAACTGAATTTCGTGTGACGCCAACGAATCGGCCGATTCCAATACCTCGATCAGCGCGACCTCGAAGCTTCGTACCAGTCCCACCAGATTGCTCGGGTCCCGGTCGGCCAATGCGAGTTCCAGGGCCTTAGCGGCATCCTTCAATCTTTGCGCGCCGAAACTACCGGCCACGCCATGCAGGTTGTGCGCCAGCCGTTCAGCGTCGTCGAAATGCTGCTGGTTCACGAAGTCACGCATTTTGGTGCCCGCATCTCCGTAATAGGTACCGAAATCGCCCATCAGCTTGATCATGAGGCGCACGTTGCCGTTGTGGCCGCGTATGGCGTCGCCGATGTCGATTCCGGGTACCCTCTGCAGGCCGAACACTTCCGGGCTGAGATCCAGTTCTTCAGCGCCTGAGTCGCTGGCACGTCGTTTGAGCGCCGAGGTATCCGCCTCGGGCAGATGTTGCGCGAGCTCTGCCAGCAGCACATCGAAATCGATGGGTTTTGTCACGTAGCCATTGCAGCCTGCCTGCATCGCGGCGAATTGCCGTTCGGTCAAAGCGTCGGCGGATACCGCGATTATCGGTAGGTTGAACCCTTGTTTCCGGAGTGTCTCGGTTGCTTCCAGGCCGTCCATCTGCGGCATGTGGATATCCATGAGAATCGCGTCGTATTGCCGTTCGGTGGCCCGTGCGATGGCTTGTCGTCCGGTGTCGGCGATGTCGACGTTGGCACCCGCGCGCTGCAGGAACTCGAGCGCCAACTGCTGATTGATCGGGTTGTCCTCGGCGACGAGTATGTTTTTGCCCTTCAACAAGCTAATGGACCGCTGCTTGGTGTGCTGGCCGCGTTCGGGCACTTCTGCTTCGGGGCGCGAAAGACCAACGAGTGTCGTAAAGGTGAAGCAGCTGCCGGTCCCCACCTGGGACTCTACCTGAATCGTTCCGCCCATCACCTCCACGAGGCGTTTGCAGATGGTCAACCCCAAACCGGTGCCGCCGAAGCGCCTGGTGGTCGACGTTTCGGCTTGCTCGAAGGATTCGAACAAGCGTTTTTGTTGATCCTCGCTGATGCCGAGGCCGGTATCGGTAACCGACATCTCGATCAACAGACCTTCGGGGCGCTGCTGCTTGACGTTGGCGACGATGCGAATCTTGCCGTTTTCGGTGAATTTCAGTGCGTTGCCCACCAAGTTGACCAACACCTGCTGTACCCGCAAAGGATCGCCGACAATGATGCCGTCTTCGGGGAATGTGGTGCTGTCGGGCGTGCGATCTTCGATCTCCAAGGTGATACGTTTGCGGCGCAGTTCCGTACGAAACAGCCGCTTCACATCGGCGAGAGTGTCAACGAGCTTGAACGGTCGTTGTTCGAGCGTCAGCTTGCCGGCCTCGATCTTGGAGAAATCGAGTACGTCGCTCACCAGGCTCTGCAGATTCTCGGCCGCGTTGCGAATGGCGGTCAGGTATTCGTGTTGTTTACGGTCGAGGCCGGTCTCCAGCGCGAGTTTGGAAAACCCCACGATGGCGTTCATGGGCGTTCGGATCTCGTGGCTCATGTTGGCGAGGAACTCGCTTTTCGCCTTGGTAGCGGCTTCGGCGATCTGCCGGTGCTTGTCGGCCAACTCCCGCTCCATGCGTTCTGAGATGTCGATCAGCGAGCCGTCGATGTATTCGCCGTGCTCCGGATCGTGAGTCAGGCGCGCTGTCAGGGCCATCCAGAACACTCGGCCGTCGCGGGTAACCCCTTGTGCTTCGTACCCGTTGACCAAACGCTGCTCCTCCAGCTGGGAGAGAAACCCTTGGGCCTGTTTGTTGTTGAGGAATATCCGATCGATGAGGTCGCGATACTCGTTCAACAGTTGCGAGACGTCGGGAAACCCCAAAATTCTTGCGCACGTCGGATTGGCGCTCAACAGCAAACCCTCTGCGTTGATGCGAAACAAACCCTCTATGGCGTTGTCGTAGAGCGCCCGGTATTCGTCCCGCGTCGATTGCAGGTCTGCGTACAGGCGGGCGTTTTCAATCGAGATTGCAGCTTGCGACGCCAGCAGCGAGAGCACCTCGACTCTTTGCGAGGTGAACACGCTCGTGAGCCAGCGGTGTTCGACGTAGAGCACACCGGTTATTTCACCCCGATGAACGATCGGCAGACACATCACTGATAGTGGCTGCAAGCGTTTGACGTAGGGGTCTTGAGTGAACACGTCTTCTTGGGTGGCATCCCCCAGCACCAACGCTTCCTTGGTTCGTGCAACGAACTGAATGATGCTGATCGGTACTTCTTCGGACGCTTCCAGCGGAATGGGCGGCGCTACCCGGCGGGTTGGACCACCGTCCACGGAGGCAACGGCTTCCACGTATAGCCGAGATGAAGCGTCATTGGCGATCTGTTCGGTTGCCAACAGCATGCAGGCTTTCTGCGCACCGGCATGTTCGAGTGCCAAGCGCAGCAGTTTGGTCAAGACCTGATCCAGCATGATCTCGCCAGATATGGTCTGTGCCGCGCGTAGCACAGTTGTCGTGTCGAGAATGCGATCGGACAGCTCCGCGCTCTCTAGCGTGCTGGTGTGCGACTGCAGGTCGCGCACGGTGAGATCGACGAGATCGCCTACGCTCAACGAGTTGGGGCTGGCGCTGAGCGTGTCGCCGAGTAGGACCTGAAAGTCGCGCTCCAGCTGGTTGGCTTTGGCATTGGCGCCCCAGCGCAGATAGGCCTGGTAGGCGTTTCTGGCGAACAGCTTGGCAAAGTCCGTACGGCCACGCGCGTCGCAATTACGTGCCGCCAGTTCGTAGGCGAGAGCTTCATCGTTGGCAAACCCGAGGCGTCGGGCTTTGTCCGCTGCCTTTTCGTAAATCTCCAGGGCCTTGGTCGTGTCACCCTTCGCCCAGGCGAGTTCTGCCTCGAGTGTCAGAATTTTGGGTTCGATGAAAGTTGCACCGTGGCTGGCCCAGCGCCGCAACAGTTTGAGGCAGCGCTTGGCTTGTGCCCGCCCGGCCTTGCCGTGTTCCCTGAGCTCGATCAGTGCTTCAACGAAGTGGAACAAAACCAGCAGCGGTGATCCGGCCAAGGCCGGAACGTAGCGGCGCGCCAGACCCAAGATGTTGTTGGTGCCGCGGAAATCGTAGAACAGCACCGCGTAGTAGAGACGCAGAACATAGACGTAGCCGTGGGCGACCAGGTCCTGGCTGTTGGAAATGGTGCTGTGACGCGGTTGGTCCGATTCAATTTCGGTTTGTCCGAGCAGGCTCGAAATAATTTGCAGAACGAAGTTGGCGATATTGACACCCGTAACGTGTTCGAAGGGTGCTAGGTGACCAAGATGATCGTTGAGCTCGCGCCGTAGGGAGCCGAGTTCCAAACCGCGCAGCAGACCGTTGGTCGCGTAGAAGGCGGTGGCCGAGGCGGCAAACTCGTAGTCCTGTTTGGCCATGCTGAGTGCGATGTTGTGCGTCAACGTGTGCAATGTCTGATCGATCGAACTCGTCCAGGGGTCGACGAGACCGTTTAACAAGGAAACGCAGCGGTTCGAAAAAACGTCTTCCGGAAACTGGTCCGCGAGGGTCCGGGCAGCGAGCGTCATGCGGTGAGCGTGGGTGAAGTGTCCGAGCGAGATGGCGTCGATGGCTTTTGCCGCGTAGGCGAAGGCCACCTCTCCCGAATAACCGTAGGTTTCAGCGCTGTTGATCACATCGTTGGCGTAGCGGGACAAGCCACCGCTACCCATGTGGTAGCTCGCATGCAACAGGTAACCGACGATACGGAAGGCTTGATGTATGCGTACGTCTTCTAGCGCGGTGATAGGGTGATGCAGTTTGTTGCGCCCCAATCGATCGAGCAATGCGCTGACGATCCGTTCAACACCGGAGTCGGGGTCGCGACTGATGTTGTAGTCAAGGTCCGCCAGTGCTTCGAAGGCCAACGCTCTTGCCCGCGGTAGGTCGTTGGTAACCAATGCTGCACGAATTTGTACTTCCTTTAGCGTGCTGGTTTGGGTAGCCGCACTGTTGACGACCCGATCGAGTTGTTCGAAATCGCCGCAAAGGAACGCCGCCTCGGCCGCACACTCGCTGAGTTCCAAAAACACCTGTTCTTGAGAGCCCTGCGGCTGCAGAGCGAGACCGCTGCGACAGTACTTGTAAGCTTGCTGAAATGATCCTTGACCGAGCGCCTCGCGAGCGGCGAGTCGGTTGTAGTGGGCGATGGTTTGGCGAGCTTCGTCGGCAAGGTCCAGGTGGTTGCAACCGGCGTTTAGGTGCTCGGCGATCTCGATGACCACCCCGCTCGACGGGCGACCAACGGTTTGCAGGTGCTCGGCGACGTCGAAGTGAATGTCGCGTTTGGTGTCATGGCTCAATTGTTGGTAAGTCAGCGCTCGAATACGGGGATGAGAAAACTGGTAGTGGCCGTCGGCGTTGAGTGCTACCAGACCGGCGGTGATCGCGGGCCGCAGAATGGCGGCCGGTTCGGCGTCCAACTGTTTGGCGATCGCACGGATCGTTTCGGGATCGAACTGCTCGCCGAGACAAGCACCCAATGCCAAGAGGCTGCGGGAAGCAACGGGTAGCTCGGCCAGCTGCCCGCTGATTCTCTCCGAGGTGTTGTTGCTGAAGTAGTGAGCGCGTATCTCTTCGATGTTCCACGTCCAAGCTCCGTTTTGTGCATCGTGGAAGATCGCTTGGTGGTTGTGCAGCTCGAATATCAGTTCCAGCAGATGTGCCGGCAACCCGTCGGTCTTAGCGTGAAGTTCGCTCGCGAGTTCCCTGACGCGCGCTTCGCTGTGATTCAACATATCGGCGAGAAGGCTGCGAATGTCCGCCTTGTCGAGCAGGGCCAGCTCCAACACCTCGCACTTGGTCGCAAGACGTGCGTTTTGAAAGTGCTCGACCAGAGCCTCTTCCGACGTCAGCACGACCAAGATGTTGTGGAACTCGAGCGTCGTCGCCGTGAGGGCGCTCAAACACTCGCTGGGAAGACAGTCGGCGTTGTCGACGAGCAGGCAGATGGGTTCGGGTGCCAATGCACTCAACAGTTCGTGAATGCCTTTGCTCGGCACGCCCACGCCGGCGGCGTCCTGCACGAGGATGTTGGCAAGCTCAGGTATGTGCGGTACCAGGCAGACGACGTTGGCTGAACGCAGCTGCTGTAAGCGTTCGATGAGCGGCTCGCTGGTCGATCGCGATAACGCTTGGCGAATGAGGCGCCTCAGCAGCTCGAGCCAAAGATCATCGGTATCTTTGAGCTCCAATCCATGACCGTTGATGCGCGCCACGAACATTCCGAGTTCGTTGACCTGTTGACCAATCGCATCCATGAGCGCCGCTTTACCCATGCCGACGCCACCGACAACCTGTAGAAACAGCGTCTCTCCCTCGCGGACACGGTCGAGATATTCGCGGCTCTTCTCCAACGACGCGTCGCGGCCGTAGAGGCTACGGGGCAATGACAGTTGCCCCGGCGAGTCGGTGCGGCCCAACCGGAACGGCGCTACGTTGTTGTGATGCTGGGCGTCGGCTAAGTCGTCGCGCACGCTCAGGGCGCTCTGGTAGCGTTCTTCGGGTTGTTTGGCGAGCAATTTGCCGACCAAATCGGAAAGCCACGCAGGGACTTGTTCGTTGACCATGTTCAGAGGCCGCGGCGTGCTCGCGATGTGTGCGTGAATCAGCTCCAACGGATCGGTGATGGCAAACGGAGGATGACCGGCGAACAGTTCGTAGAGCGTCGCGCCCAACGAGTAGAGATCGGTTCGGTAGTCCACGACCCGGTTGACCCGGCCGGTCTGCTCTGGCGAGATGTAGGGTAGCGTGCCGGTGAGCTGAGCGGCTTGAATTTCTGCCGGGTACTCGCGCAACGTAAGCGTCGCCAGGCCGAAATCGATAAACCAGACCTGGCTGAGGTCGGCCGCGACGATGATGTTGGCTGGGTTGAGATCGCGGTGAATGACCCCTTCGTCGTGTACCGACTGCAATGCTGTGGCGATTTGCATCGCAAGGTTGAGGCGCTCTTCGATGGCTAGATCGGCCTTTTGAATGAAGTCCCGCAACACCCGGCCGCCAACGTCTTGGAAGATGATGCGATGGTTGTCATCGTCGTAGGCGATCGCCCGGCACACCTGCAGGCTCGTCAAAGATTGGTTGACGTTGAATTCGTGATGATATCGAGCGATTGCGTGAGGGGTCTGCGCCGCTGGCTTCAGCGACTTGGCGATAACGGTCCGGTCCTGCCACGTGGTTCGAGTGACCCGCGTAGTGGGGCTATCGTAGATTGTTTCGTCCACGCCCATAAATTAGTACGCGGGGTGACCCGCGGTCCAGTTATGCGACTTCAGGCGTGAAAAGATACCCTGTGCCGTGAATCGTTGCGATGATCTTCGCATTGGCCGCGCGCTCGCCAAGTTTCTTGCGCAACTGGCCGACGAGCACGTCGATGTAGCGGTCGTCCGGAAACCACTCGCGATTACGGATGCGGTTCATCAACTGGTCTCGGTTCATGACTTCCCCGGCTTTTTCCATGAATGCCAGCAACAGCTGGTACTCGCCGGCGGACAGTTGTTTGTGATCACCGTCCGGGGCCGTCAATTCACGCTTGTTGAGGTCTAGTTTCCAACCGTCGAAACAGCGCATATGGTGTTTGCGCCGTTGATTTTGTTGGATGTGCACGCGACGGATGAGGTTGCGCGAACGGCTCAGAAGTTCGCGTGGATCGAAAGGCTTGGTCACGTAATCGTCAGCGCCACTTTCAAGGCCCAGAATTCGATCGATCTGTTCCTGTTTGCTGGTCACGAGAATGATACCGATGTCCGATTGGCCGCGGATCTCGCGGGTCAGCGTCAGCCCATCCTTGCCAGGCAGCTTGATGTCGAGCAATACGAGAATGACGTCGGTTTCGTTGATGATCTTTTGCACTTCATCACCGGTGCCTGTCGACGACACTTGAAAACCTTCGTCTTCGAAATACGAGACGAGTTGTTCCCGGGTGATGGGTTCGTCTTCAACGACTAGAATGTGATCCTGTTCGGCCATAGGTCCCTTATCCTTTGGAACGCCAACAAAAGGGTGTGTTGTGCTCAAGTAACGCACCTTACCCAGCCAATTTCAAGAACGCCGCCCTATTCCGTGCACCACTGCCGGCCAGGTTTGCGGAGCGCATCACGTCTGGGCTAGCGGTTCGACGCCGTCTTGGTTGAGGTGCCCTACACGGACCTCTCGGACGCGGCTTTGGCCGGCGTCGTCGAATCGTTCGTCTTGCGAGAGGGCACCGACTATGGTCACCGCGATGTCGATTTCGAGGAGAAGTGCCGTAGCGTGAAACGACAACTCGAAAAAGGCAGCGCAGC
>CBDTZM010000046.1:0-8781 GCA_965364915.1 uncultured Pseudomonadales bacterium
CCGCCAATACCGGCACCACGGCTTTGCCGACATCGCCAGAAAAATTATAGATGCCGAGCGCGGTTCGAAGGCCTTTACCGTCGAAGGCTTTGGAAACAACAGATGAACATAGCGGGTGTTGCACGCTGGACCCGAGACGACGATGAGCTGCGCCCAGCCACGCCGTTGCCGTTCGCATTTGCCCGGCGTTTCGGCGTCGTCATCACCGATACGCTGCTTGGCACCCGCCAGGTCGACGTTGCCTGCAAAACCCGCCCAACGTTGACGACGCTGGCCGAGATCAAGCGCTACGCGGGCCAACGGCTGCAGTTGCGCATGGTGGGGGAGAAGGAGTTCGAGGAAATTCTGGCGACCACCTATGCGCGTGACGCTTCCGAAGCGCGCCAGATGGTCGAGGACATGGGCGACGAGCTCGATCTGGCCAGCCTGGCCGATTCGGTGCCGGAAACCGAAGATCTGTTGGAACAGGAAGACGACGCGCCCATCATTCGTCTCATCAACGCGTTGCTGGCCGAAGCCATTCGCGAAAACGCCTCGGATATCCACATCGAGACGTTCGAGAAGGATCTGGTCGTGCGCTTTCGGGTCGACGGTGTCATGCGCGAAGTGGTACGCCCCAAACGCCAGTTGGCGCCTTTGTTGGTGTCCCGTATCAAGGTCATGGCGAAGCTCGATATCGCCGAGAAGCGCATCCCGCAGGACGGGCGCATTGGCCTGCGCATCGGCGGTCGCGAAGTGGACGTGCGGGTTTCCACCATGCCCGCCAGCAATGGCGAGCGCGTGGTGCTGCGCTTGCTCGACAAGCAAGCCGGACGGTTACAGCTCACCGGTTTGGGTATGTCGGACGCCGATCTCACGCGCTTGCAAGAGGTCGTGCACCGCCCGCATGGCATCTTTTTGGTGACGGGACCGACCGGCTCGGGCAAGACGACGACGCTTTACGCCTCGCTTTCCGAGTTGTCGACCAAGACGATGAACATCCTCACCGTCGAAGACCCGATCGAGTACAACCTGCCCGGCATCGGCCAAACCCAGGTCAACACCAAAGCCGACATGACGTTTGCGCGGGGGTTGCGAGCCATTCTGCGGCAAGACCCCGACGTGGTCATGGTGGGCGAGGTGCGCGATCTGGAAACCGCAGAAGTGGCCGTGCAAGCCAGTCTGACCGGGCACCTCGTGATGTCGACGCTGCACACCAATACCGCGGTCGGTTCGGTGACGCGTTTGATCGACATGGGCATTGAACCGTTTCTGCTGTCATCCAGCCTCGTCGGCGCGCTCGCGCAGCGCCTCGTGCGGGTACTGTGCCCGGATTGTCGCATTGAGCGCCAAGCGAGCCGCTCCGAGCTGGAATTCTTACGCGAGTCCTCGGCGTCCGTTTTCGATGCGCAAGGTTGCGAGTCCTGCGGGCAAACGGGATACCGGGGGCGCACCGGCATCTATGAAGTCGTCGTGGTCGACGACACCATGCGCCAGTTGATTCACGATCAGGTCGCGGAACATGAACTTGCAGGCTATGCACGACGCAAGGGGCCCAGCATTCGCGACGACGGCAAGACGAAGATCCTAGCCGGCATCACCTCGGTCCAAGAAATCCTTAGAGTGACGCTCGAGGAATAGCGCCGCCATGGCAGCATTTGAATACACCGCACTCGATGACCGAGGTAAACAACGCAAGGGCGTGTTAGAAGCCGACAGCGTGCGGCAGATTCGTCAGTTGCTTCGAGACCAGGGCTTGGTGCCGTTGAACGTCGACGTTGCGGCGCAAAGGAAGACGTCGAATGCGAACGGCGCGGGACTATTCCAATTCGGCCGCAATCTGACCGGCCTGGACCGAGTGCTCATCACCCGCCAACTGGCCACCTTGATCGGCGCCGGCTTACCGATCGAAGAGGCTTTGGGCGCCGTCGCCCAGCAATCGGAAAAACAACACGTGAACGCGCTTGTCATGGGCATTCGCAGCCGCGTGTTGGAAGGCCACTCGCTCGCTTCCAGCCTTGCGGAATTTCCGTCCAGCTTCAACGAGTTGTACCGTTCGACGGTCGCGGCCGGCGAGCAGTCCGGCTTTCTCGACAAGGTATTGGAGAATCTCGCCAACTATACAGAGCGCCAGTTCGAGGCGCGCCGCAATGTGGAAATGGCGCTGTTCTACCCGATGTTGCTGTTCGTGCTGGCCCTCGGCATCATCGGCACGCTCATGATCTACGTGGTACCCGACATGGTCGGCGTACTCGAGAACATGGGCCAGGAGTTGCCGTTTGTTACCTTGTTGCTGATCGGCGTTTCGGAGTTTGCGGCGGCGTTCTGGTGGGCGATTCTGATCGGACTCGGCGCGCTGGTGATGGGCGTTCGCTGGATGTTGAACCAGCCGGCCATGCGCTTGAGCTGGGACCGTCAAAAACTGGGGTTGCCGTTGGTCAGCCGCATCACACGGTCGAGCAACGCCGCGCGCTATGCCAACACGCTCAGTATCTTGAACAGCAGCGGCGTGCCGCTGGTCGAGGCGATGACGATTGCCTCCGAGGTGGTTTCCAACTTTTGGTTGCGGCGCCGCCTGGTGGACGCCACGCAGCGTGTCAGCGAGGGCGCAAGCCTGCGGGCGGCGTTGGAAGGGGTCGGCTATTTTCCGCCGATGTTGTTGTACATGGTCGCGAGCGGCGAGGCTTCGGGCCAATTGGATACGATGCTCGATCGGGTGGCCACCTATCAGCAGGCGGAAGTTGAGCGAATTGTGACCACCTTGGTACGGCTTTTCGAGCCGATGATGTTACTGTTGATGGGTGGGTTGGTCATGTTCATCGTCATGGCCGTCCTGTTGCCTATGCTCAACATGAACCAGCTGGTATAGGAGTTGAGTGATGCACTACAGACATGACCACCGTCGTGGGGCCCCGGCCCGCGGCTTCACGTTGCTCGAGATCTTGATCGTCGTCGTCATCATCGGCATTCTCGGCGCCATTATCGTACCGCAGTTGCTGTCACGCCCCGATCAGGCGCGGGTGACGGCCGCCGAGGCGGACATTCGGTCGCTCTCCAATGCGCTCGACATGTATCGGTTGGACAATTTCAATTATCCATCGACAGACCAGAGCCTGGATGCGCTGGTCGTGCAGCCGTCCGGGTTTCCGGAAGCCAAGAACTGGAACCCCGAGGGCTACATCAAGAAACTGCCGACGGACCCCTGGGGCTCGCCATACGTGTACGAGCGTGACGGTGCGAGCGGATTTACGCTCTTCTCACTGGGTGCGGACGGCACCGAAGGCGGTGATGCGTTGAACGCCGACATCCGCCTCGCCGACCTATAGGTTAGCAACGCCGTGCCTGCAGCCCGCCAACGCGGTTTTACCCTGCTGGAACTTCTGGTGGTATTCGCCATCGTCGGCATATTGCTGGGCACGGTCGTCCTCGGCTTCACGGGTATCGATGCCGAGCAGGCCATGCGCGGTACCGCCGAGCGCATCGCCACCCGCATCGAGTTGGCGCGCCAATACGCTTTGCAACGCAACAAGGAGTGGGGCGTCTACGTTGAAGAGGCCGATTATCGGTTTGCCGAGTTCGACCCCATCCAAGGTACCTGGGTAGTGCAGGCGCATCGTCCGTTTCTTGCGGATGCCATCATCGACCGGCTGTCGTTTCGCGTGGTGACCGAGGGTCTGGACCTCGACCAGTTCGGCGCAGGCGAAGACGACTTGCCCGACATCATCGCGTTCTCGAGCGGCGAGATTACGCCGTTTGAATGGTTCGTTGAACCCGATTGGGATTCGCTTGCCTGGACCGTGTCGAGCGATGGTCTGACGCGCGTGACGGTGGCGCGCGATGAATAGCCGCGGCTTTACGTTAGTCGAGTTGTTGGTCGCTCTGGTGGTCGTGGCCATGACCGCGATGACCGTCTCATCGGCAGTGGGCAACATCGTTTCGCAAACCTATGTGTTGGAACGCCGCGCGGTCGCACACTGGGTCGCCGAGAATCAACTGGCGCGCGCGCGGCTCAGTCGAGTGAACAACGTCGACCCGGTCGCCACTGGACGCAACACCGAGCGGGTGGTGATGTCCGGCCGTACGTGGCGCATCGACCAAGAGATCAGCGAGACCACGCACCCGTGGTTGCGCCGCGTCGACATCGAGGTTTTCGAGGTGGTCGACGACGACGATGTCGGTCCGCTGGACCGGCTGGTTGGATTCATCGGGCGCTACTGATGCGGCGCGGCTTTACATTAATTGAAATGCTGGTGGTGTTGGCCATCTTCGCGGTGGTCGGTTTGATTGCCAGCCAGTTGGTATCGCGCACGATCGACAACCACGCGACCATGAGCGAACGCGGCGCGCGTTTGACGGAAGTGCAGCGCGCGATGCAACTGCTGCAACGCGACATTTCACAACTATCCGGTCGTTCGATTCGCGATATGTTAGGCAGTCAGCTCGAACCGATACGCATCGGCAGCGACGGCCTGATCGAGTTCAGCCGCATGGGTTGGCGCAACCCGCTCGGGCACCTGCGCGCAGAAGTGCAACGCGTCGCCTACATCGTGCAAGACGGCGATCTGTACCGTACCTATTGGGGTGTGTTGGACCGGGCCCAGGATTCGGAACCGGTGGTGCAAAAATTGCTTGGCAACGTCGAGCAAGTGGAGTTCTTCGCGCTGGACGCGGCGGGCAATGAGCATACCTTCTGGCCGCTGCTGGGCTCTTATGCCGACGATCCCAACAATCGGCTCGTCGCGCTGATCATGCGCATCGATTTGGCCCCCTTCGGGGTTGTGGAGCGGCTATGGCCGGTACCCAGCGTTTAGCGCGCGCCAATCGTGGCGTGGTGCTGATCAGCATCCTGCTGATCGTTGCGGTGCTTTCCGCCTTGGTCTATCAAATGGCCGGGCGACACAGTTTGGCCGTGGCGCAAAGCCAGAACACGTTCGGCTACGATCAAGCGTACGCCTATGCGCTGGGCGCCGAGACGTTTGCCCGCCAGGCGCTGTATGAAGATTTCTCTGCGTCGGGGCAGGGGATCGATACGCTACAAGAACTGTGGGCCCAACCGCTCGCGCCGTTCGAGATTGACGATGCCGGGTTCGTGGAGATTCAAGCCCGCGACCTCAATGGCTGCTTTAATCTGAATGCGCTGAACGACACGCAAAACACCCAGAACCTGGTTCGCTTCAAGACATTGCTGAACAACCTTGCGCTGCCCGAGACGATTGCCGATGCCTGGCGCGACTGGGTCGACAGCGACGAACTCATTTCGGGTTTCGGCGCCGAGGACGGTGAGTATCTTCTACGCACCGCGGCGCACCGTACGCCCAACAATCTGGCCGGGCACGTGTCGGAATTGCGCTTGCTCAACGGCATGGAGCCGGAGTACCTGGCGGTGTTGATGGAGCATGTCTGCGTGCTGCCGACCAACGCGTTGAGCGTGAATATCAACACCGCGACGAGTCACGTGCTGGCTGCCATGGACCCGAACTTGAACGAAGCCGCGCTGCATGCAGTGACCCAATCACCCAGGGAGTATCAGAACGTCAACGAAGGAACGCGGGATTTTCCCGAACTGGCGAGTGCCGTCGAGGTGCTTACCGTGACAAGCGAGTACTTCGAAATTCAAGTGTACGCCCAGGTGGGTGACAGCGTGGCTGTGCTAACATCCGTGCTGCATCGCAATCCCGCCGATGGTGCGATCACTCTGATCCACCGCGACATGGGCAAGGATTTCCGGTCGCGGGTCCAAGTCGAAATCGAAGAAGCTTGACGTTATGCCGACTCTATTCCTGAGAGTTTTATCTGCTGCC
This sequence comes from uncultured Pseudomonadales bacterium, assembly GCA_965364915.1. GTDB lineage: Bacteria > Pseudomonadota > Gammaproteobacteria > Pseudomonadales > Azotimanducaceae > Azophilus. The sequence goes on from CBDTZM010000046.1 coordinate 5,781, forward strand.
GAACCCGTTGATGAAGGCTTTACGATCGGCTGTGAGTGGCTGATTGTCGAGGACGACGGTCGCGAGCGTGCCCAGGGCGTCACCGACTATCGGGGCCTCGCCGACGTGGCCGATCCGAACGTCGATTGGTTGCGAACGCCCGCCAACATCGTTGTGTTGGTGCCAAACGAACAGGTGCTGAGCGTCAGTTGCACCGTGCCCGGCCGCAGCATCGGCCAAATACGCCGCGCACTGCCCTACGTTGTCGAGGAGTACGTTGCGACCGACATCGAAGGCATGCACATCGCCAGCGATGCCATCAAACGCGGGGCCGTGATCCGCTGTTGTTTGATCGACAAGGCACTCTTGGAAGGCTGGCGCGATTGTTTCGCGTCACTCGGCATCGTGCCCGGATTCATGGTACCGGATGCGGAACTGTTGCCTGCCGAAGCCGGATCGGCGTGCGTCTTGCTCGATGGGGACTCAGCACTGGTGCGCACCGCGGATCAATCCGCAACGCTCGATCGAAGCAACTTGCTGATGGCGTTGGGTTCGTTGGAAATAGACCGACTTACCATGATCAACGGATCGTTGACCGACATCGAGCGCAGCCAACTCGATGAAGCCATCGAGGTCGAATCGGCCGCGAGTGGGGAAGGGGCGATCTTGAGCTACCTCGCCTCGCGCTGGGCTGCACAACCCTCTGCCATCAATCTACTACAGGGCGATTACAAGCCAACGCTGCCGCGGGACGCCAACCTGCAACGATGGCAAAGCGTCGCGGCACTGGCCGGCATCGCGGTGCTGGTCGCGCTACTCACGACAACCGTCGAGGGGTTCTGGTCAGCGGCGCAAGCCAATGCATTGGAGCAACAATCGCTCGCGCTATACCGCGACATCTTTCCCCAGGATCGCAGCGCCACGGCGGCCAGCATTCGCCGCCGGGTGCAATCCCGGTTAGGCGAACGCGTGGCATCGGGCAGTCACGGCCTAGTCGCTTTCGTCGGCGATCTTGCCGAGGTGTTGGATTCGACCATGACGATCCTCGGCCTCGACTACAACGATGCCCGCAGTGAGCTCAACACCGAGCTGCTCATGCGCCGTTACGAAGACGTCGATCGTCTACGCGAGAGCTTAACCAGTCGCGGGCTAAAAGCTGAAATCACATCGGCAGAGCAAGCCGACGACGGCGTTCGCGCCCGGTTACGATTGAGCGCGAACTGATGTTCGAGCAGCTTGTCAGCCAGTTTCACAATTCCACCATCGGGCGCTGGTATGGTGGCCGCGAACCCGTTGAGCGACGGGTGATTGCCGGTCTCGCACTGGCGACGGTGTTCGTGGTGCTGTGGCTCGGCATATGGCAACCGGTTGCGGATTGGCGTGACGTCGAGGCCAACCGCTATCAGAACGCGCAAAGCCTGATCGATTGGTTGCAGGCCAACGAGGCCCGCGCTCGTGCGGCGGCACGCCAAGGCAGCCCGGCCGCGACCGGCAGATCGCTCATTCCGATCATCACCCGCACCGCTGACGCCCAAGGCCTGCAACTCAACCGTTTGCAGCCCGAAACCAACGGTGTGGTGAGCGTGGTGTTACAAGCCCAGCCCTTCAACGACGTGGTCGCCTGGGTGGCTCAGCTCGACGAGAACAACGGCGTAACGGTGCTGAGGGCGTCTGTGGACAGCCAGGGCATGCCCGGCTACGTCAACGCACAGGTCCGCTTTCAGTAGGATTGCCCGCGTCTTGGAGCGACTTTAGGACAATTCTTTAACACCTTGTCTAAAGCCTGTAAAAATGTGACGCAATTGGCATCTTTCACGCCCATTCAGTCAACGAATCGCCTCGTTTGTCTGGTCTATGCTTGGTAGGCCTTGAGGGACAAACAGAGGGAACGATGGGTCAGCAGTACGATCCCCGCAGCGTTTTCACCGCGATGCACCACGAAGTCACTTCGGAGTTGCTACGCTTGATGGATGGCTTCTATTCCAACATAGAAGACGGTCTATTCGAACTAGCCTACCGCAATAACGACGAGGCCCAACAGGGCAAATGCTTCGATCTCATGCGCGAAATGCGCTTTCGCCGCTCGAACCTGATCCAAACCTTTGCGAGAAGGATGCAGCGCACCATTCAGTATTGGTTCAACGACAGCGTACCTTACGACGAACACAACACTGAGCTCGAAATCGTGGCGAAAAGGATGTCGGAAAAGTGCTCCGCGCATTTCAAGTATTTGCTGCAAAACATAGCCGAGCGAACGGCCTACGGCACCGGGAGAGACGTCAAAAACGTGCAACTGCCGATTAGTCCGTACTCGATCGCGTATCAATTCGTGTGTTCCTGTCGATCGCTGCAGTTCGACCGAGAGTCGATCCAGATCGTACAGGAGCTATTCGCGCGTTTTGTACTCGACCGGCTAGGAGGGGTATACGGGGACTGTAATCAGCGACTGGATGACGCTGGTTACAGCACCCTCGAAGAAGGCCAAGGCACGACGATCATTTCGGCCTAGGCTCCGGCGACTATTCGTCTGCCGACTCTTCAGGTTTCTTACCGCGTTGTCGCATTCGTTCCCGCGGCGTTCGTCGAACAGTGACCTCTGCTTCGCGTTCTGGCGTTTGCACTGCCTTGGCGATCCACGGATTCTTCTGCACCTCTTCAAACACCTTCTGCTGCATCGGTTCCATCATACGATCGGCAGTGCCTTTGCCTTTGCGATGCCCGAACAGGTTTATCCAGTGCTCCGTGCGCCGCCCGAAACGTAGAACGTCTTTGAAGTAGCGTTCCGGTTCATGACCGCCCGCGACTAATCCGTAGATGGCGGCGATGAGAGAGATGGGCATCAGAACGATGTCGCGTATGCCGTCGGCGGCAAGCTTGAACTGAAAGATCACCACATCCCAGATGAGATGCAGCCGGGTAGGGTGCTCCTCTTCGTCTTGTTCCGGATCGGACGCGTCGCTCATAGGATTGAGTTTAGTCCCAAGTTGAAGGTAAAACTAACGTAATTAATACAATCGGTTGA
>CBDTZM010000047.1:0-8658 GCA_965364915.1 uncultured Pseudomonadales bacterium
TACGCGACCGGTAGGCGGGGTCCTTGTACCAGCGCGGCGGCAAGCCGAGCAACGCCCATGGATAACAGGAGCACAACGTACAGACCACCACGTTGTGCAGCCTCGGCGTGTTTTCCACGACCACCAGCTTGTCGACCTGCCCGCCCTGAAACTCGAATTCTTCGATGGCCTTGCTGCCGTCTTGCAGCAGTCGCGATTTGAAGCCCGGATCGGCCCAGGCTTTGGCGACCACCTTGGCGCCGTTCAATGGGCCGACACGCTCGTTGAAGGTTGCAATGACCTCGTCGACGGCCTGCTCCGTCAAGTGCTGCTTTTCGATCAGCAGCGACTCCAGCGCTTCCGCGCGAATGGCCTGCGGTTGCAGCTCGCTCACGTCACCCCCTCCGTAGTTAGGGCGGTGAGGTAACTCTCAAACAGATCGACATGCATCACCGTACCCGGTTCAGCTTCATCGCCCCACAATTCCCGTCCGTCGAAAGCGACCGTATAAAGGTGCTGCGGGTCTTCTCCCTTGCCGTGCGCGTTGCTATCGGGTAGTACCCAGCCGTCGTGCCACATCACCACCTCGCCATGCTTACCGCGCGCGTACGCCGGCAAGCGCGTGTGACCGGTCGACGGCGCGCCTCGGGTCACGACGTGGTCTCCCACGGCGAACTGCGGCTTTTGTTGCAACGGCCGTAGACTGTTGTGCTGCGACGCAGCGTATTCGATCACGTCCGGTGCGCTCGCCGGCCGGGCCGCAACCAAGCCGCTGGCGTCATGGCCAAGCGCTTCGATACGTGCCCGAACTTGCTCTTGGGTCAGTATTCCGCCTTCGACCAGAAGGTTCTCCAACCCTCCCAGCCAACGTCCGTAGTATGTGTGCGAGAGGTAGGCGACGGGATCGATGCGCTCGACCGCATGGCGGAACTGATCGGTGTTGCGAAGGGCGCCTAACTCGCGCGCAACGCCCATCAGAGCAAACACTGTCGCTTCCCACCGCTCGTGAAAGGCGGGCTCGTCGAGCTCGCAGTCGACCCGCCCATGGCCGTGCTTGCCACCGAGGTCGTGTACTCCGTCCATGCATCCCCCTTTTTACCGCCGGATTTGCCGCCGGATTTACCGCCGGAGTGTCACCGACCAATCCTACGACGCCTTGGATATCTCCCGAAGTATCGGAATGCCGTCGCCGCCTTGTTCAAGATCCATGCGGAACTCGTGCACGCCGGCCACCACTTCGTATTCGGTGTCATCCGGCATGAAGACGTGCGCGCTACAGTTGCACGGAATGGTGACGGTTAGGTCGAACGCATCGTCGGTGATATCCCAGCGAACCTCAAAACGTCCCGCAACCGTATCCAGGCTAGCCTCAACGTAGCACAAGGATGGGCCTTCGGCGAAGCCGACACCGAGTGGAGGACGCGGCTGAATCCGTACCCGTCGGTAAGCGTCCCGGCCACTATTGAGTTCCGCATCGATATCCAAACCGGCGAGATCGCGATACAGCCACTCGCCGACCGCGCCCGACGCGAGATTGCCCGTCAATTCACCGCGCTCCGCCTCCATAAGCGAAGTGGCGTTCTGGCGAATCGCGTACAACCAACTCGGGGCGCTGATTTGCAGCATCAGTGCGTAAGCCAAGTCGACACGGCCTTCGCGTGTTAGCACGCTCATCAAATACGGCGCCGCAATCGGGTGGACATCGGCGTGATAGCTGTTGGTCTCGATCAACTGTGCCAACGACCGCATGGCTTGCTTGACCTCATCGCCCTCGAGTAAACCGAACTCCAGTGCCAACACGTAGGCGGTCTGAGTCTCTCCAACCAGACGCCCGGAGGAGGAGACAAAGGTCTTGCGAAATTCGGAGCGAATACGTCCCGCTAGCGCATCGAATGCTTCGAGGTCGTTGATTCGCCCCAACACGCCCGCCATACGTGCCGCCATGCGGGCGGCGTGATGAAACCAAGCCGTGCCGACAACATCACGAGGCGTCGAATCCGCGCCCGACAGCACGCCTGAGCGCACCAGTGTTGAGCGTTCTTCCAAGCTTTGCGTAAGATGATTCACAAAGCGACACACGTTGGGGTAGAACCGCTCCAACACCCGATGGTCGCCGTAGCTCCGAAACAGTACCCAAACGACCATGACAAAGACCTCGCTCGACCCTAATGGGTCCTCGGGCATCGCGGTCCGCGGCGGTACCGGTGTCATGGCGGGAAAGCGCCCATCGCTGAGTTGTGCGTCACACAAATCCGACAACCATTTGCCGAGAAACGCCCCCATATCCATGTTCAAAGCGGCGGTGCGGACAAAGCCCAAGAACTCGTGACCAAGCGGTGCGCGCGGCGCCGGCGCGACGCCGGACATGGGCACATCGACGCAAATAGACGCTTGGGTCGATTGGATGTTGGTTTGCAGCTGATTGAGTAGAGGATGGTCGGACCGAAACTGACCAGTCACCTCCAACGCAGAACCGATCGCGACGGCAACGCCTTCGACGATGCCATCCACGGCGAGCTCGCCAACGATTTCTGCATAACGAAATCGTCTTGCGCTGAACCGGGGTTCAAATTGTTCGCCGTCCTCGCCTGAAGCCGTGTAGCTATCGAGGGCCGTGGTGACTGCGAGCCGACCTTCCGTGTCGAGTATCTCTCCGTAACGCACCTGTATCCCAGCGCCTCGTTCTGCGTTGATGGTCAGTCGTACGCGACCAAACAACAGCTGGCCGAAATCGATGAGACAGCGGGTGCCTTCTGCAGGCGTCGAGCGGGCATCGAGCACCTCGGCCGGCGCGATCGATCGCAGCGCCTTGACGGATGGATGCATGGTGGCAACCAGTTGCACTTCGGGCGTCACGACCTCGATCGGCTGCCATCCAAGATCGCGGAAACCGGGTGTGGTCCAACCGAACAATCGCTGCCTGGAGTCGACGTGTTCGCCCCGTTGCAAGTCCGACGACAAGATCCACGAGTTGTGCCACCGCCATTCATGGTCGGTGCTGGCGAGTTGCAAAGTGCCATCTTCGAGCTCGACGCGTAGCTGGAGAAGCAGCGCCGGTCGATCGCCGTAGCCTTGGCGAACGTCGCCATGGAACGTGCCGCAGTACCAACCGTCACCGAGCAACACGCCCATGGCATTGTTACCCTCTGCGACGTGCCCCGTGACATCGAAGACTTGATAAGGCACGCGCTGTCGATAGTCCGTCCAGCCCGGTGCCAACTCGGCATCCCCTACGCGCTGAGCGTTGATCTCGACGGTATACAGACCCAATGCGGTGATGTAGAGCCGCGCCGACTTCACCGGCCCCGTGATATCGAATTCCCGCCTGAACGCCGGCACCGGGACCCCCCTGGCACGGCTACCCATCGTCGGAGCCGCAATCCACCGTGCGCGCCAGTCTTCCGGGTTCAGCAAGCCCATCTCGAAATACGCCGGTTCGCTCCACGCACTCGGCAAGCCATCGCTGTCGTAGGTGCGAACCTTCCACCACGCGCGCTGCCCGGAGGCGAGCGCATTACCTTGGTATTCGACATTCGCCGTCTGGTTGGATTCCACGCGGCGACTGTCCCACAGATCCGGCTCGTCACGCTTCAACGTTGCACGGTCGCTACCGACTAATATTTGGTAGCTGGTCTGCAATTCGGCGGGGCGGTCGTCGGTTACCCACCAGGATAAGCGGGGTCGGAGTTCGTCTATTCCAAGTGGATTAGTGAGATATTCACAGCGAAGCCTCGACGGGGCGCCAGGCATTGGCAATCCTTAAAACAGACATGCGAAGTTTGCGCCGACTACTTTTTGCTGGCAAGTTTCTGGCCGGAAATTCGGCTTCTGGTTTCGCTGCAGGCGCCGCTAGCAAGAACCCGGCGCGCCCAGGAACGATCGCGTATGGGCAGTCACCCGTTGCAACTGGTCGTGATGCACCCAATGTCCCGCATCTTCGATCTCGAGCATCTGCACATTGGCAAAATGCCTGAGCGTTTCGGCCTGACCGATGCGATGATCGAAACCCTCCGCTGCATTGATAATCAATACCGGGCAATCGATGCGCTCCCACAACTCGACGACTTGTTCGCTCGGAATCCCATAGGCGGGATGGGCGTGTGTGTAGTTGTCGAACTTCCAACTATAGGTACCGTCTTCGTTTTGATTGGAACCGTGAACGGTTAGCAGCTTGGCCTGCTCCGAAGACAGATGGGGGTTGGCTTGTTGCATACGACCGAGCGCCTCTTCCAAAGTGGCATAGCGCCGCACGCTGCGTCCTGCCATATGCCGGGTGCTGTCGATCCAAAACCGTATACGTTCATGCGCCGCCGTCGCGTCGGACCAACCCGGCCAGATACCGACGCCCTCGAGGATAACCAGCGACTTGACCCGTTCCGGATAGGTGCCCGCGTACAACGCCGCCAACGTGCCTCCCATCGAATGGGCGACGATGTTGACCGGCTCGAGAGCGGCTTGGTGAATCAGCTGACCCATGTCGTAGACATAGTCCAGATGGTGGTAGCTAGACCCCTTGGCCCACTCCGAGTCGCCGTGTCCCCGCAAGTCCGGTGCCACGACATGGAAATCGTCGACGAACTCACGGGCAAACCAATCCCAGGTGTGACAATGATCCTGAACACCATGCACCAGGAGCAACGAAGACGCTGCCTCGTTACCCCAATCGAGATAGTGCAACCGCAAGCGTTCGGAAAAGTAGCTGTGTGACGTAGGATTTTTCATGCGTGCCCACCGAGCAGATGTGATTTGTTCGCAAACAATTCGACGAGAAAATCGACGAACACTCGCACCCGTTTTCGGTTGCGCAGCTCCGGTGCGGTCAACAACCACAACTCCGGAGCCTCATAGGAGGGCGAAGAGGCTATGCGCTGCAACCCAGGTTGGCTATCGCCAATGAGGCAGGGCAGCACGGCCACCGCAAAACCGGCATGCAAGAGCGCGAGCGTCTGCCCCAACGAGTCGCATTTGGCTCTGACCGTCGCTCCCGCAAGATGCTCTTCCAACATCGCCCGACAGCTTGCTGCGAGTGGCCCGCCGTCGACCCACTCGATACAGGCGCTCGGTCGACCGTCGTCGGGTGTGAGCCAAGCCCCTTGCTTTGCGTACACGGCCAGCCAAACCGAACCAAGCGATCGGCCAATCAGATCCAGGGGCGGAGCGCCGGTCGCGAGCAGGGCGACATCCGCGCCGAGCTTGCCAAAGTCGATGCTGGCATCCCCCGAGATGAGCTCTAGCGTAATTTCTGGGAAGGCTACATCGAACGCCGCGAGTTCCGCTACCACACCACTGAGCGTCAGCAGTTCGGGCAACAACACCTTGACGTTTCCGGCCTGTCGTTGATCGCGGCCCACGAGGCTCCGCTCGATGGCCGCAAGCTGCTCTTCTACCGCCCCCAGGCTCGCAACCACTTCGTCACCATCCTGGCTGAGGCGTAAACCGGTCTGCGAACGGACGAACAGCCGCACCCCAAGCCGCTTCTCGAAGTGATCCAAACGGCGGGTTACGGTAGAGGCGTGTACGCCCAAATCCTGCGCCGCACCGCGTACCGAACCGCACCGGGCCACTGCCGAGAAAATCTTGTAGTCGTCCCAATCCATACCCGTTCGTGCGGTTCCGCAGCCCCATGTTCAACTCATGCTCAAGGATGTGTTGCATTTATGCAACACCCTGTTGCGTTACCGTAGGTTGCGTTTTCTGTTACTAAAAGTAACATACCTACCGAGCATTGTTGAAAGCAGCAGCTAAGGCCGAAGGACATACGGGGTTAGCTGACGTTATTCGAGGGGTACCCGACCTCCCTCCCCTCCCCTTCCCACGGGTATCCCTCTTATTTTCCCTCCTTGTAGGCAGGGTTAGGATCTCCAAGATCCCAACCGCCTACTTTTTTGCCCGGTCGTTGATAGAGCCCTTGATCAAGGCAGGGCTAATCGCCAAAGCCGTTACCAAATACAGAGCCGCGCCGACAGCTAGCGCAAGACCAGGCTCACCGGTCCTATCGACCAGCAACCAGCCGATAACCGGCCCGCTCGCACTACCGAAATCCGACGCAGTCACAAAGCGCGCAAAACTCGCTGATCCCAGCCGACTGGCAGTCCCCGTAATACCCGCCTGCAACGCCGTGGCGCTCACGAAGAAACCGATGACCCCCAACACCAGCATCGCGAACCCCGGTTGCAGGCTCGCGATCGCCAGGCAACAGCCACCGAGCAGAAAGAACCGCATGGACGCTCGGCGCACGCCCCACCGATCCGTCAAGCCACCCAGATACGGTGCTGCCACGCTGTCCAACAAGTAGCGTACGCCCAACAGTACGCCGGTCACCGTCGCTGCGGTTAGCCACCCGTCGGTTGCAACATACGGCACCAACACCGCGCCGAGCACGCCGACCACGAGACCCGGTCCGACGATACCGAGAACAAACCCCAACGGTAGATAGGCATTGTTGATCGAGGCGGTGCGCTGCGCTTCAGTTGTCTCGAAGCGCCGAAATCCTCTGGCACCCAGCGGCAGGCTCAACAAGCTTACCAACGCCAGCATCAGCAGGCCGGCGGTAAAGCCGTAGAGATCCACGAGAACCGCGCCACCGAGAAGACCGGCAACGGAGCCGGCACGGGAAATGCCGTTGTAGACACCCATCGTGCGCCCCACGCGCGTCGCTGCCACGTCTTGCATCAAGCTCTGTACGCCAAAATGGCGAATGAACGACCAGGCAAGCCCCCACGCCAGCCGGGCGCCTAACAACACAGCAAAGTAACTGGTCGCAACGTAAGCGATAGTGGTCACCACGCCCAAACCCAACGCGCCCACAAACAGCACCCGCTGGTTGGTCAACGTGACCATCCGGTGGGCGAGTTCATTGGTGAGAAGCCGTACCCAGCGATTTGCCGACAGCACAATGCCAACCTCGATCGGCGTAATGCCAAGCGCGCCGTAGTACACCGGCAGGACCGAGTAGAGCACTTGGTCTCCCAATAGTGAAAACGCCGTAGCCAAGCCAATCAGCACCGGCGGGGTTGCTAGACGCGAGGTATGCACGTCGCTATGTTACTGCCATGACCTACCAACATCTTACGGTTCAGCGTGACACGCACATCGCCACCGTGACCTTCAATCGCCCCGAAAAAGCCAACGCGTTGCACTTCGACCATCTCGCCGAGATAGAGGCGGTGGCTCTCGCGTTCCGCGACGACGCCGACACCCGCGTCGTGATCTTCACCGGCGCGGGCCAACACTTTTCTTCCGGCGCCGATCTCACCGATGCCGGTGAGGCTTACCGCGTGCCCTTGGTGCAGCGTCGGCGGCGCATGCGCATCGGCGAGCGTTGCATCGCCGCTCTTTACGGCATGGATCAGATCACGGTAGCCGCTTGGAACGGTGCCGCAATGGGCGGCGGTGCCTGTATCGCGACAGCGCTCGATTTCCGTATCGGCGCGGAGGATTGCTTCATGCAGTATCCCGAGGTCGACATCGGCGTCAATTTGATGTGGAAGAGCCTGCCGTTGCTCGTGCATTTGGTCGGGCCGGCACGAGCCAAACGACTCGTTGCCGGAGGCGAACGGGTGCAAGCGGCAACGCTGCTCGATTGGGGTGTTCTAGACGAACTCGTGCGTAGCGATGCGCTGTTGGAGAAGGCTCATGCGTTCGCCGAGTTCTATGTGGGCAAACCCCCAATCGCGACCCAGATGATCAAGCAAAGCATCAACCACATCGCCTCGGCTCTCGATCAGGCCATCATGCACATGGACGTCGACCAGAACCTGCTGAGCCAGACGACGGAGGATCGGGCGCAAGCCATCAAGGCATATCTCGCCAAGACGACACCCACCTTCACCGGCGACTAGCTCTCAACACGACCCGTCCGGCCTCGACCGTAGCCGTCGGCCGATTATCCAGACGGCATGCGTGTCCGTTGACGCCTTCGCCGCTAACCACATCGAAGGCGTAGCCATGCCAGGGACAGCGTACGACGCCCTCCACGACCTCCGAGCTACGCAGCGGACCGAGCTGATGTGGACACACCGAAGGGTAAACAAACCATCGCGAATCTATTGCAGTGAGACAATACCGTCGGCCGCGGTAGTCCACCTCCACGGGATTCGCCGCCGCCAGCTCGACAGTGAGGGCTGACTCATCGCCGACATCGACAACCGTTGCATCCGTGGCGATGAGGCGTCGGTCGATCTGTCTTTGCCGCTCCACCATCATGGCGACGTCTTCGTCATAGAGCGTTGCGTACGCATCGGCATACGCGCGTCCTACTTTCTCCCGGGCGTCATGAGCCACCTCGGGCACGAAAAAGTCGACGTTGATATCGACACGGTGCGCATCGACCGCGAAAGCGTGGGTCCAAATCTCCGCGCCTTGACTGGGCCCTTCCAGGTTGCGCGTAATCCAACGTCGCAACGATTTGTCGAGCCGCAACTCGATCACCGATGCCCGCTCTTTGTTGTCGATCACTCTGGCACGCCAACCCCAGGACCCCGCATCCTCGCACTCGATCGAACGGAAACTCGAGGCATGCAGGTACGGCAAATGCGCCCAGTCGAGCGTGTTCTCGTACATCCGCTCCAAGCTGACGGGCAACACCCGGCGATACGTTCCGACATGGGGTATGGCGGACCCAGAAAAGGGGGCGAACACCTCATGTTCGGGCATTTCTGTCTCTCTTTGATGTCACGT
>CBDTZM010000048.1:0-8575 GCA_965364915.1 uncultured Pseudomonadales bacterium
AGAGGCCCTGCGTTGGCTTGTATCGCGAAGGTCAGTCCGGCAGCCAGTGCTGCGGTGCCGATGAGTTTGTTTCGAATCATGTATCTGTCTCCGTGGTAATCATGTTGTTCGTTGGGATGCCCCAGGTCTGTCCCGGGGCGATATCTGGAGCCAGTTTGGCCGCAGGCGCATCAAGCCGTCCTTGGGCAGGCATGATTTTTGGCTGAATTAATCAAAACCCTATGAAAATGCGACGTGTAGAGTTGTTTGGCGCTGGCTTTCAGGCAACCTTCAGAGCGATTTCAGCCATTCAGCCCACTTTTACGATCGTTTGTTACCCGAAGTAACACTTTTTCCATTGAATCTAGGGTTTGTTTTGTTACCGTGCGTAACAACTCGGCGTTGGGGCGAGACGACGTAGTATGGATAGCCAAGCGATTGCAGATCAATTAGCACCACCCGGTCACCTATGTCCGGGTGCCGAATGGTCGTTTCGACTTGGCGGCAAGCCAGTTCTACCGGACGCGAACCTGATCGACGGACATCGAGTCGATGCCAAGACCATCGAGGTCCTGGTGACGCTAGCGGACGCCGCGCCCCGCCCGGTTCCTGCATCAGTGCTCATGAACACGGTTTGGCCCAACGTGGTGGTTGGCGACAACGTCGTCCATCAAGCCATGACGAATATTCGCAAGGCGCTCGAAGACGACGCCAGACAACCGCTGTTCATCGAGACAGTGCCGCGTAAAGGCTACCGTCTGATCGCCGCGATCGAGTGGGCAGACGATCGCGTCGTCGCCAAATCCAAACGCCGAACCCGCGGTGTTGCGTACGCGATGATTGCCTTCTTCGCCCTAGCGGCAAGCTCAATCCTAGGTGCCGCGTACGTCGGGATTCCGTTGATGTCTCAGCAAGCTACGGAGCTCAAGCTGACCGTGATGCCGTTCGCCCATGTCGGCGCCGATCACCAACAACGCCACCTGAACCAATCGATCTACGATGAGATCGTTGCCAATCTTTCCAGCGTCGACACCATCACCCTCGTTGGCTCCCGGGCTTCCCTCGAGCAGACAACCGATGAGAGGGTACCGGCGATGGTGAAACGCCTCGGTTCTACACACATACTCGAGGGGTCGACGCGCATCGTCGATGGCGGCAAGGTTCGGATCAATGTGCGGCTTCTGGACGCCGGCCGGGAAACCCACGTCTGGGGTGGTTCGTATGAACTCGCGGCGCAGGGCAACTTTCAACAGGTACTTGCCGATCGCGTCGGCAATGCGGTGTTGGCGGCTATGGAAGGTCGCAGTTCCAGCGATATCGAGACCTACGAAACCTTCACGCAACCCTGGTAACCAACAGCTAAGGCGCGCCCTCGTGCATGAGCACCACTTCGACACTGTCGGACGCGACGAAGTTCGACGCATCTGAGGCTTGCGCCTGGGTCATCTCGGCGGAAGCCATGGACCGAACCGCTGCTTCGTACCCTGGCCAATACATCTCGGTGATGCCGTCGTAGGCAGGTTCACCGTTGGTGTAACTCTCCGGCAGGACATGGCACTGCACGTAACGCTGAATCTCCGGCGTAGCGAGCACCAGCGGACCGTGCTGGGTTTGCCAGTAGCGCTGAAATTCGGCCACTTCCATATCGGCTTTACGGCGGAACGCAAAGACGCCCTTGATGCTGCTCTCGTCGAGCCCTGCGTCGTAAAGTACATGCTCTTGCGTGCACAACACGGCAGCCGCCTGGTCGGCGAGACGCACCGTGTAGGCCAGCGCCGTTTCTAGATCGTCGACCCAAATCTCGAGGGTCGTGCGAACCGCCAGAGTCGGCACGCCGTCCAGTTGGTCGTTGATGCGCCTCGATACGACACTCCGGTTACGGCCAGCCACCCGCTTCAGCTCCGGCGTTGGCATCGTTTGGTTATACAGTACATAACAACGAATCATGACCACCGAGCTTACCTGGGCTGAATATCTTGCGCCAGGCTCCTCACAAGGAGATGATCATCTCGATGAGCGAGCCCCGATTGCCCAAGGTAGAGATGAACCTCGTGCGTCCCAAGGACCCGGTTGTCGGACGCGTCGTTTCCAACGAATTGTGTTTGAACGGCAAGTCCTCCAGCTTCGTCAAACACCTCGTCCTCGACGTCTCGAATACCAAACTGGCAGGCAGCTTTCGGGCCGGGCAATCGTTCGGTGTGATTGCGCCGGGTGTTGATGACCGCGGCAGGCCGCACAAGGTGCGCCTGTACTCGATTGCCTGTCCGACCTGGGGTGAGGACGGCGACGGCACGCAGCTGTCGACCACGCCCAAGCGTCTGATCGACGAAAACGTTCAACAGAAGCCGACCGACGACCCATCGGATCACCGGCTGTTTCTAGGCGTGTGCAGCAACTATCTCTGCGACGTCGCATCCGGTGACGCCGTACTGCTAACCGGTCCCAACGGCAAACGTTTTCTGCTCCCGGAAAATCCGTTGCGGCACAATTATCTTTTTCTGGCGACGGGTACTGGCATCGCCCCGTTTCGAGGCATGTTGATGGAGCTTCTGGAAAATCCGTCACCCTGTACGCGCAGAATCGATCTGGTGATGGGCACACCGTACACCACCGACCTGCTCTACCATGACTTGTTTAGCCGACTTGCCATGGAGCATGAAAACTTCCACTACCACACAGCGATCAGTCGCGAGGCCGGCGCAACGGGCGCCGGGCGTTATGTCGACGAACTCATCCAGCAAAATCTGGAGGCCTTTCTGCCATTGCTCGAGGATTCGAACACGCTGATCTACGTGTGTGGACTAGAGGGTATGCAGTTCGGTCTTTACAAGGTTCTCGCCAGGCACGGATTGACTAGTGGCTACCTCAACATCAAGGCTCCGCTGGCGGATGTGCCGCCCGCACAGTGGCAAGTCGCCGACATGAAACCCAACATCAAGCCCACCGCACGCTGCATGCTCGAGGTATATTGAATATTTGGCATGAGATAGTCGATATAACATTTTGATTTTGTTGTGTTTATACAACCCACAGTTGCGCTACAACAACGTCGTCGAATTGTGGCACACTACTTGGCCGCCATTGCCGCTCGCGGGGGAGAGCGTCATGGACATGGACTACAAGACACGCCTTGTGATTCTCGCATTGATTGGTCTCGTCGCGCTGGTGCTGAATACCTACACCATCGCGTAGATATCCAAACCTGACGCCTGGTGCGATCGCCTTGCATCGCCTGTATAGTACGCGGCTGAAAATAGTCGTTGTGCCACCAACAACCGGTAGAAATATGACCCAGGAACGTAACTCTCGAGCATTTGGGATTCTGACTGCTTTGGCCCTGCTACTCGGCGCAGTGCTACCGGCCCATGCGGCAATGCTCGGCGATTTCGCTCTGCTCGACCAGGACGGCGTGTTTCACCAGCTCACCCGCTACCGGCACAAACAAGCGGTGGTGTTGCTGTCGCACAGCACCCAGTGCGAGTCGAACCTAGCCCAAGTACAGCGCTACCGAAATCTGCGCGAACGATGGCAGGCACAGGGCGTCGCGTTTTTGATGATCGATTCTTCGACCCTCGCTTCGCGCGAAGACGTGCGCCAAGACGCGCAGTTGTACGATATCGACTTCCCCATCTTGATCGACCAGAATCAGTTGGTCGCCGAGAGTCTAGGCCTAACCACCGTACCTCAGGTTCTGGTCATCGATCCGCACCGTATGCGCGTGCTGTACAACGGCCCCTTGGACCCCCGGCAGCGCCGACGCGATCCGCAACCGCAACCCCTGACCGAGACGTTGGCAAGTATCGTCGCCGGTGAGGCGGCCGAACTAGAACCCGTTACGCTACCGCTCGTCCAAACCAACTACGATGGCTCTGTCCAGACCGCTTGCGCGCTGGAATTTCCACAACGCGAGTACCACGCTCAGAACGCACCGGACTACGCAACGGACATTGCGCCCATCCTCAGAGAGAACTGTGTGCATTGCCATTCGGAAGGCGGGATCGGCCCCTTTGTAATGGACAGCTACGCGATGATCCGGGGGTGGTCTGCCATGATGCGCGAGGTCTTGATGACCAAACGCATGCCGCCTGCCCAAGTGGATCCTGAGATCGGCCACTTCTCCAATGCGCGCTACCTCGGCGACGAACAGCTGCAATCCTTGGTGCATTGGATCGATGCCGGCAGCCCCAGAGGCGACGGTCACGACCCGCTCGTCGAACCGTACGTCGATACCAACGAGACCGGCTGGCAATTGGGCGAACCCGATTACATCGTTCACATTCCACCCCAAGACGTACCTGCGACCGGCGTTCTCGACTACCGCAACGTGGTGATCGATCTGCCTTTCGACGAAGACAAGTGGGTATCTGCCGTCCATTTCCGGCCCGGCGAAAAGAAGGTGATGCACCATCTGCTTTCCTATGTAATACCGCCGAACTTCGATTGGCGGTCAGACAGCACGCCGCGTTCGGAACGACGCTTTCTCGAGGGGTACGCACCCGGCAAGACCGATGCGATGCGCTACCCGGAGACTGCCGGCGTGTACATCCCCAAGGGTTACAAGCTCTCGATGCAGTTGCACTACACGACGTACGGCAAGCCGACCGTCGACAACACTCAAGTCGGTCTGTATTTCCACGACACCCCGCCCGCCCACGAATTTCACAACAAATCCGTTTCACAGGGTGAGTTCGTCATTCCGGCAGGCGCCGTCGAACATAAAGCATCGCAGCAGTACGTCTTCGACAAAAGCATCGTGTTGTACGGGTTGCGCCCGCACATGCACTTCCGCGGCAAGCACTTCAAGTTCAAGGTGATATATCCGGATCGGACCACCGAAGAGTTGCTGTCGGTACCGCGCTACGACTTCAACTGGCAGCCGACCTATCGCCTGGAGACCCCGAAGGTGCTACCGGCTGGATCGCGGGTCGTGGTTTCGGGCGCGTTCGACAATTCCTCGAACAACGTGGGCAATCCGGACCCGACCAAGGAAATCAGTTGGGGCGCCCAGAGCTGGGATGAGATGTTCATCGGCTACTTCGCCTACCACTTTGTAGACGCGGACGCCGTTCGAACAGACTAGTCTACAGCCGCCGTCGCTGCCTTGTGTTGCGACGGCGCATTCTTGCTAAACCGCCGTGTAAACCTATGCCGCTTGTGCCAGCGTTTGGCTTCGCTCGTCCAAAGGTGCAGGCGCGGTCGAAACTCATAGGGATCGTCGAGACACCCGACCTTGATCGAAACCTGCTCGGGCATGCCATCGCTCCATGAATAGAGTTGCGTGCCGCACTTTTCGCAAAACGCCCTAGTGACCGCGTTATTAGCATCGGACATCGTCATGAACTCGACCGGCGATCCCTTGGTGACGCGAAATTGGTCCTTACGGGCGCCGACGAGGTAGGCAGGCCCACCACCGGATGTATATTGGCATGCTCGGCAATGACAGGCGGCCTTGAAGACGACCGGGGCAAGAAACCCCAGGCGAACGGCTCCGCAAGCACAACCACCGGCAACGGTCTCTGTTTCCTTCATTACCCATCCCACGACCGGAAAGTCTCTCGAGTGTAACCGGTCGGCGCCGGACTGTGTAAGATGCACCCACCTCCCACGCCGGAAATAACGCTATGGCCAACGATCGCGGATCGCCGGTCGGCCGGCGCATCCATGTGACCGGCAATAGCTCGTCGGGCAAGAGTACGCTCGGCTTAACACTGTCGCAGCTGTTGGACGCACGGTTCGTGGAGCTGGACGCGCTCAACTGGCAACCCGATTGGGTCGGACTCAACGCCACAAACCCCGAAGAATTGGAGCGTCGAATTCGCGCGGCATGCGCAGGCGACAGTTGGGTCGTTGCGGGCTCCTACATGCGTTTCTCGCAGGATACGTTCTGGGCCCAGGTGCAAACGGTGATTTGGCTCGACCTTCCGGCCCCTCTGCTGCTGTTACGCATGCTCAAGCGCTCATGGCGACGCTGGCGCACCAACGAACTACTGTGGGGTACCAATTACGAGCTGTTCTGGCCGCAGTTCCAGGTCTGGAACGAGGAGGACTCGCTAGTGTGGTGGATCGTGACGCAACACACCCGCAAGCGCCGCGACATGTTCGCCTGCATGGCCGATAGCCGGTGGGCACACATTCGTTTCGTCCGGCTGACGTCGGTTACAGATATTGACGCCTTGCTGAAATCAGTCGCGATGCCGGTCTGATCCTCGATCAGTCCAAGTAACCTGCAGGACCGAAGTTCCAGCCCTGTCGCTCCAGACTACGTACAAGATGTTCACAAATCGAAGTGCCGTCAGTGATGCCGGCGCAAATCATAGGCTGATGTTCGGCACTACCGGTCAACTGCTCCAATAGTTGCACCGACCCGATCAAAGGCATGTCCTCGGGATCGAACTCGGCAGGCACCTGCGGCTGCGGTTCGGCGACCTTGCTCGCAACTGCGATCGGAACTTCAATGGAGGTCGCTTCGGTTAGCGCGACAGAATGATCCGGCGTTGCGTCAAACGACCGGCGGTCGAAATGCGTGGAGCCCCCGACAACCACCAAGAACATGGCAAACGCGAACTTGCCTGGGCGACTCGGCCTCGACGGGGCGGACTGGCTGACTTGACAGTAGGGGCAGCGGTCGGCTCGCTGATCTATGACTTGGCGGCAAAATCGACACTCCGTGGTCTCGATAATTTCCACCTGTTCGACGATCGACGTACCCATGTTCGCCTACGGTTCGTAAGAACGCGGATCCATCCGGTAGATCGCCACACCCTCGGGCGGCGGTTCGCCAACAGGTCGGCCGAACAATCGTCGTCGCTCGTCCGGGTCGGTAATGAGAACCGCTTCGCGTTCGTACAGTACACCGTCGATCTTCAGCCGTACCCGCGGATCCGACTGTACATTTTTCGGCCAACGTTTCGTTGCGCAGCTACCACAAGGCACGTACAACGCTTGGTCGACAACCCAAGAAGTCGTCGTCACCGCATGAGGAATCAAATACCAGGTTTTGGTTTCGACGAAGATCTGGTTGCGCCCACGCACGAACGACCAATCGGTGTCCTGCTCCTCGGCGAGGTCTCCCGCGAGACGCGTGCCCGGTCTGCGATCTACAGGTTCGAAAGGCACCAAGATAGCAGTAACGTATAGAGCAAAGACCAGACCCGCGACAATCAACCATGCTCGTTTCATTGCACCATCCTCCTAGGATCGGGGCATTTCGTCGACCGCACGTTGCAGCAACGACTCGAAGATTGGGATCCACACCGTCCACTTGTGCCCACCGGGCGTGGTCACGACGCGATTGTTCGGCAGCACATCGGCGACGAGTCGATTGGCGCCGCTCAGCCGATCGCCAGTGCCGTAACCAAGCAACAGCTTTGGCGCTGGAGGGGTTGGGGTCGTATAGCCTTGGTACCAACGCCACAGCCGGTAGAAGTGACGTTCCTGCTCGTCGTCGATGTCCGAGAGTTCCGGGGCCGTCCAACGGCGCAACCCGCCGGCGGCTTCGACGTCTGCCGGTGCATCGCGTCCCATATAGGGCGCGAGCAAGATCGCGACGTCGACGAGTGCTGGATGCTCCATCGCGTAGGAAGCGGCGCCAGCGCCGCCCATGGAAATACCGACGACCCAAACCTGTCGATAGTTCTTGGCAACCGGTTCGATCACATCAGTGTGCAGCCGGTCGACGATGCTCTGATTGCGGTAATACGCGATGTGAGCGTCGGCCGCAATGACATCGAAGGTGGGCGCGATCCGTCGCACGACATCGACCATACCGATACGCTCGAAGCGTTTGGGTCCGTCGCCGAAGCCCGGGAGGAAGACGATCAAGCCCTCGGCATCGGCGTTGGCCGCCGGATGATAAACGAGCGGCATGGGCACCTTGGCCGGTTGTAGAACGTAACAGCCGGACAATAACAGCAGAATCACGACGCTCGTTCGGTATCTCAATTCCAACGGATACAACATTCGTGCACTCACAAGAAAGGGGCGCAGAGCGCCCCTTTTTCGTCGACTCTAATCGCTTGAATCTCTAGAACGCGCCTAGCTTGTAGCGCACCTCAAGGCCATAGAGCCGCGGGTCCGTCCCGACACCGGAGCGCCGATAGGCGTTACTCTCAGTAGCCCCATACTGGTCGATCTGGCGCAGGCCAATCTCGTCGGTGACGTTGTTGACGAACGCCGACACCATCCAGCTGTCATCCGCACTGTGCCAGGTTGCCCGCAGATCGATACGCTGATAGGGATCGGCCGACTGATCCTCACGCTCGAATACGGAGAAGTAGACCCTGTCGATCCACGAGTAAGTCCCTGTGAAATCGAGGCGTCCGCCCGAGCCCAAAGGCATGGAGTACATGCCCCAGCCACCTGCCTTGTACTCGGGCACCCGTATCATGTTTCTGCCTTTGATGTTGATCTGGGTGGAGAAGGCATCGAACAGCGACTCCGGTCGCGAGGGATCGTTCGGGTCGATCACCAAGAAGTTGCTCTTGTACTCGCTGTGCGTGTAGCTGCCGTGTAGACCGAGCGTGAGTCTGTCGGTCGCGAGCCAGGTCACATCACCATCCAGGCCGATCATCTCGGCCTCCGGCACGGCGTCGACATT
>CBDTZM010000049.1:0-8436 GCA_965364915.1 uncultured Pseudomonadales bacterium
TTGGTGACCCTTCTGCCGCCGACTGTTAGCCGGCTACGAAGCATTGAAGGAAGAGTTCGCCGCCGTGGGCGTATCCATATTCGCAGGTACCGTCGACAGCCAGGAGCAAACCGCTGAAGTAGCCGCCGATCTCAGTTTTCCGGTCGCCTACGGTATGACCCGTGACGACGGAGATACCGTGGGCGCATGGTGGGACGAACGTCGCGATCATATCCAACCGAGCGAGTTCTGGTTGACCGGCGATGGTCGGGTACTCGGCTCCATGTACAGCAACCTTCCCATTGGGCGCATGGACCCGAAGGAGACCCTAACCCTGATCCAGTTCATCGACAGCAGACGTAAAAGCAAACAATAACGACCAACCAAGGATCCAGTATGTTGAAGTACTTAGTAACCGGCGCCGCCATGACGTGTGCCGCCTCCCTCGCGTTTGCCGAATGCCGAGACGAAGTTGGCTACGTCGCAAGCTTCAAGGTCAAAGCCGGGTCCGAGGCGGCTTTCGAAGCGGCGATCGTCAACGTGGCCGCCGTCGTGCTGGCCAACGAACCAGACGTGCTGCTGTACGCCCCGTTTCGAGCAGCCGATGGCACCTACTACATGATGGAGCGCTACCCCAGCCTAGAGGCCCGCAGCGTCCATGGTTCGAGCGCGGAGGTACAAGCAGCATTTCCGAGCATCGGACCGCATCTCGACGGACAGCCAACGATAGTGCCCGTCGAAAGAGTCTGCGCCGAATAACACGAGCTGCGGGACGACGCTCCGCAGCATTCGGGTTGAAAGCATGATCAGGAAGTTGCACACGATCTGTGTCTTCGCCGCTTGTTTTAATCTCTACGCGGCTGCAGCTTGGTCCGATGTGACGACGCAGACGTGGCAAGTCGCAGGGTTGGAACAACCCGCGACTATCGTCGTAGATGCCTGGGGCGTCCCGCACATCACCGCGGGAACACATTACGACGCGTTTTTCGTGCAGGGCTTCAACGCCGCCCGGGACCGTTTGTGGCAAATCGATCTGTGGCGCCGCCGCGGACTCGGACAACTGTCATCGGTACTGGGCGCAGATTACGTCGAGCAGGACAAGGCCGCACGGTTGTTCCTCTACCGGGGCGATATGTACCGCGAGTGGCTCGCCTACGGTTCCGACGCCAAACGCATCACAGAGGCGTTCACCAGCGGCATCAACGCCTACATCGACCTCATCTATGCCGACCCGGAGGCCAACCCGGCACTCTTGCCTCCTGAATTCGATCTGCTCGACTACCGCCCCGCCAAGTGGACGCCGTCCGATGTCGTACGCATTCGCAGCAACGGTTTGTGGCGCAACGTCGCAACCGAGGTAGCACGTGCGCGAACTGCCTGCCGGCTCGGGTTAGAAGCTTCGACTCTGGTCAAGGTACTCGAGCCGGCGTGGCAAGCAACGGTACCGGACGGGCTCGATGTCTGCTCCATCCCCAGCGATGTGTTACGTCTGTACCTGCTCGCCAAGGCTCCGGTGTCATTCCAGGGCGTCGATCAAGCGCTCGCTGAACAGCGCAGCAACGAGGCACAAACAGGTATCGGTAGCAACAATTGGGTCGTCGCACCGGAGCGTACCGACACCGGCCGGCCGATCCTGGCGGACGACCCGCACCGCGGCCATGCCGTACCCTCTCTCCGCTATATGGTCCACCTCACGGCACCGGACCTCAACGTCATCGGCGCAGGCGAACCGGCACTGCCCGGTATTTCGATAGGCCATAACGAGACAATCGCGTTCGGACTAACGATTTTTCCTATCGACCAGGAAGACCTCTACGTGTACGCCAAGGCGGGCGACGGCTACCGCTACAACAACCACATTGAACCGTTCCGGCTGCTTCGAGAAACGGTCGCCGTGCGCAACGGCGCGACGCAATCCATCGATCTCAAATTCACCCGCCACGGTCCCGTCATCTTCGAGTCGGCAACGCAAGCATTCGCCGTACGCGCAGCGTGGCTGGGACCCGGCATGTCCCCGTATTTCGGCAGCGTCGAATACATGCGCGCGCAAAACTGGCGCGAGTTTTTGAGCGCCCTGAATCGCTGGGGCGCACCGTCGGAGAACCAGGTCTACGCCGACATCGACGGTAACATCGGCTACAAACCCGCCGGATTGTTTCCGAAACGGGATAACTGGGACGGCTTGCTGCCCGTCCCCGGCGACGGCCGCTACGAATGGGACGGGTATTTCGATATGGATACGTTGCCGGTCGAGTTCAACCCGCCGCGCGGCTATACGGGTACGGCGAATTCGATGAACCTGCCAGCGGACTATCCGATCGATAAACACCGCATCGGCTTCGAGTGGTCGGCGCCCTGGCGCTATCAGCGCCTGTGGGAAGTACTCGCTGAGCAACCCGAGCACACAATGGCAGACTCGCTGGCACTGCAACGCGACTATCGGTCCGTATTGGCCCGGCGCATCGTCGCACTGCTGCCCAAAAACTCGACCGGTCCTGCTTCGATGGCACTCGACCTATTGACAGGATGGGATGCGCACCTCGCACCCGACTCGGCCGCGGCAGCACTCTATGCCGTTTGGTATCACCGACACCTGGTGCCGGCACTCATCGAATTTCTGGCTCCGGACGCCGGCGCTCTCATCAAGAACCTCGACAGCCTCGTCGTTTTGGAAGCACTAGCACAACCGATGTCTCACGACATCGTGGAGTCGACGCTGGTGACCGCCTACACTGAGACACAAGCACTGCTCGGCGATGACGCGCAACAATGGACTTGGGGGAGTTTGCACCGGATCGAATTTGCGCATCCGCTACTGGAACGCGCCACCGGAAAGTTGCGAGAGGCCATGCAGTATCCGTCTTTGCCGCGCGGGGGCTCGGGCAATACCACCAACAGCACCGGATTCCGTGCGTCCGACTTCAAGGTACGAGCTGGTGCTTCCTTTCGCATGGTGTTGGATGTCGGTAATTGGGACGCGGCGTTGATGACCAACGCGCCGGCACAGTCCGGCGATCCACGTTCGCCTTTCTATCGCAACTTGTTAGAGGGATGGGCCACTGAGCAAAGCTTTCCCTTCCTCTATTCGAAGGAAGCCGTCGAGCGACACGCCAAACTGCGTTTCGTACTTAATCCGATCGTTCTCAATCCGATAAAGTAGGCTTCAATCTTCGAATCGTCCCACGCGGCACCAATTGCCACGCGCGTTCGTGCAGGTAATAGAGGAACATCTTGGTCACAAATTCTATCGCGCCGATCAGTATGGCGGTGTCCAATTCGCCCGTGATCGCATACGCGATGAGTGCCGTGGTCAACGTCGCGATGACGCGCCACGAAAGCGCCTTCAGCACACTTCTGAGATGAGACTCCTTCGAGGCACCGGGTGAATCCGTCACCCCACGCCCTTACACGAACTCGAGAACGCGTTTCACGCATTCTTCAATTGACAGATCTTCCGTCTGCAGCATCAGCTCCGCCGTTTCGGGTGCTTCGTAGGTGCTGTCGATGCCGGTGAAGTGCGGTAGCTCGCCTTTGCGTGCTTTTCTATAAAGCCCCTTGGGATCGCGCTGTTCCGCCACCTCCAAGGGCACATCCAGGTAGATCTCGACGAACTCATCGTCATCGAACAACGCGCGGGCCATGTCGCGCTCGGATCGAAACGGCGAGATGAACGCCGTGAGGACGACGAGCCCCGCATCCACCATGAGCTTGGCAACCTCGGCGATGCGGCGAATGTTCTCAACCCGGTCTGCGTCGGTGAACCCAAGGTCTCTGTTCAAACCGTGACGAACGTTATCGCCATCCAAGATATAGGTGCGGACACCATTGTTGTGCAGCACCTGCTCCGTAGCGTTGGTAATCGTCGACTTGCCGGAACCGCTCAAGCCGGTAAACCACAGCACCTTCCCTGCGTGTCCGTTGAGCTTGGCCCGCGCTGCCTTGTCGACGGTCAACGCTTGACGGTGGACGTTGCCGGCACGCCGCAGGGCAAAATTGATCATGCCCGCGGCGACCGTGGCGTGGCTGTAGCGATCGACGAGCACGAACGAACCCATGCCCATACAGTTCTTGTAGGGTTCGAAGGGTACTGCCTTGTCGAAACTCAGCGTTGCTCGGCCAATCTCGTTCAAGGCAAACGACCGCGCAGACAGGTGGTCCAGCGTGTCGATGTTGTACTTGTACTTGATATCGGTGAGAGTCGCGTTGATACGCGTGGTACCCAGCATCAGCCAGTATGATCGGCCGACGAAACCCTGTTCTTGGTCCATCCAGACTAACGACGCGTCGAATTGATCGGATACTTCACACGGGCAATCGGCCGCCACCAGCACATCGCCACGCGAGATGTCTATGTCGCGATCAAGCGTAATCGTGACCGCCTGATCGACAACGGCGCGCTCGAGCTTATCCTCGAACAAGACGATCTCGGACACCTGCGCCGATTCCCCCGACGGCAGGATTCTGACCTCGTCGCCGGGCTCGATACTGCCCGCGACGACCGTACCCGCGTAGCCGCGAAAATTAGCGTTCGGGCGATTGACCCACTGTACCGGAAAGCGAAACGGATGCTCGAGTTGCGCTTGCCGCACTTCGACTGTTTCCAGAAATCCGAGCAACGTCGGCCCGGTATACCAAGGCGTATTGCGCGTACGCTCGATGACGTTGTCGCCCATCAATGCCGACAGCGGGATCGGCGTGACGGTCTCGAACTCGAGCTGTTCCGCAAAGGCCGAATAGGTCGCAACGATGGCTTCAAATACGTCGCGGTCATAGTCCACCAAGTCCATCTTGTTGACCGCCAGCACCACGTGCTTGATCCCCAACAGTGAGGTGATGAACGAATGGCGCTTGGTCTGGGTCAACACGCCAAGAGATGCGTCTACCAGGATGACGGCGACATCTGCGGTCGAAGCACCGGTGACCATGTTGCGGGTGTACTGAGCGTGCCCCGGTGTATCCGCGACGATGAATTTTCGATGGTCCGTGTTGAAAAACCGGTAGGCGACATCGATGGTGATTCCTTGCTCGCGCTCCGCCGAGAGGCCGTCGACCAAGAGCGCAAAGTCTATCTCGCCACCCTGCGTGCCCTGGCGCTTGGAGTCTGCCTTCAGCGATGTCACCTGATCTTCAAAAATCAATTGAGCCTCAAACAACATGCGCCCAATCAACGTGCTCTTCCCGTCGTCCACGCTGCCGCAGGTAATGAAACGCAGCAGATCTAAATGCGATTGGTTAGCGATATAGGCGTCGACACGGGCCCCGAGTTCTGCGTCGAGCGCGAGTGCTTCGCTCATTAGAAGTAGCCCTCCTGCTTTTTCTTTTCCATCGAGCCAGAGGAGTCTGTGTCGATGGCTCGTCCTTGGCGCTCGCTCGTGCGGCTGCGTAGCAGCTCCAACACGATCGCCGACAGATCCTCGGCGTCGGATTCGATGGCTCCGGAAAGGGGATAACAACCCAACGTACGAAACCGTACCCGCCGGATCTCTATCTGTTCGCCATCGAACAACCGCATGCGGTCGTCGTCGACCAACAGCAACATACCGTCCCGGTCGACCACCGGCCGTTCCGCGGCGAAGTACAACGGCACGATGGGAATCTGTTCGCGATAGATATACTCCCAGATATCCAATTCGGTCCAATTGGACAACGGAAATACGCGAATGCTTTCGCCGGGATTTTTGTAACCGTTGTAGAGTCGCCAAAGTTCCGGGCGTTGATTTTTCGGTTCCCAGCGATGGGTCTGCGTGCGAAACGAGAACACCCGCTCTTTGGCCCGGCTTTTTTCTTCGTCGCGCCGAGCGCCGCCGAACGCCACGTCGAAACCGTGCAAGTCCAGCGCCTGTTTCAAGCCTTGGGTTTTCATCACGTCCGTATGCAGTGCGCTGCCATGGTCGAACGGATTGATGTCCTTCTCCACACCTTCAGGATTGACGTGCACGATGAGTTCCATGCCGCTTTGACGCACCATCTCGTCGCGAAACCGGTACATCGCCTGGAACTTCCAACGGGTATCCACATGCATAAGCGGAAATGGCGGTACGCTCGGGTAGAAAGCCTTCTTGGCGAGATGCAGCATCACCGAGCTGTCTTTGCCGACCGAGTACAGCATCACGGGGTTTTCCGCTTGCGCCATCACTTCCCGCATGATGTGAATGCTTTCCGCTTCCAAGCGATCGAGATGCGCCAGCCCGCTTTCAGGAGCTGGGCGTTGGGCCGGTTGTTCGTATCGGGTGGAGACGTCAATCGGCTGAAACGCAAATGTGGCCAAGCGCACGCGTGCTCCCGACGGCAGGTCCACGTCGTGGCGTCGAGCAATAGCCACCGCCCGCCGACACAGTTCAGTGATTTCGCCGTGCGGCCAGAATATGCAAGGCTTACCTGCACACAGCGCATCCAACGACGCCAACAGCGAGTCCGCGTCTAGCTCGCCGTCGACGAAAACCCAGCGCCGGCCCTTGCGGCCGTCGTTGGCAAACAACACGTCGCCGGCTTCTGATCGATGACGCTGTAAGACGAGGGATAGGGTGCGTTTGCGTTTAGCTTGCGCTTCCAAGCCCTGGCAAACCAAGTGCACGGGCTCTCGACCCAGTTCGTCGCGAAGTTCGGCCAGCTTGACGGGACTCGGTAGCAGCCCCGACTTGTCGAGTAGTCGCTCGGTGGAACGCAAAGCCTGGTCGCCGCCGGCCCCTTCTAGCGTGCTGTGCACCGCCGCGGTGTCCCAGAATGGGGGCCCATCGTCGCGATTGCGGAAGACTTCCGGTGGCAGGTTCATGAGTCGCACTGGTCGATTGTCGAAATACGTATTTTCCATACATATTTCGGTATTTCAACAATTCGTTAGTATTTTTTCGTATATGTATGCTAAAAAACGCATATTGCGACAATTGATGGACGATAACCCGGCCCGGTTAGTCGCTAAGCGTCTCACACATCTCGAGTAGGGCGTCGACGAACGCGAGCGGCTGGTCGAGAAACAGGTGGTGCTGGGCGTTCTCGATCGCCACGTACGGGAATTCCTGATGGATGAGCTCGATCATGTGCTCGAGCGTGCGAGCAGAAAACAACTCGCTGTCGGCCCCATAAATCAATCCGACCGGCAATTGCAGGCTCGAGTAGTCGTCGGCAACACGTTCGGCGTCCTTCATGGTCGCGGGTAGATCTTCGTCGAACTTCCACGCCCAGCCACCATCCACCGGCATCAACGAGTGGCGCGCGATGTATTCCAGAATGTAGGCATTTTCACAAGTCTGCGGCGGCTGTAGACGAAACCGCGCGAGTGCGGTGGCCTTGTCCGGGTAGGCTTTGGCACGGCCGCCCATGTGCGGTCGATCGGGAATCGGCTCGTCGGGATGGCGTAGCCCCGAGTCCACGAGAATCAAAGCGCCGAAGCGTTCGGGATAAAGATTAGCGGCCTTGGTTGCCATGACCCCGCCGAAGCTATGCGCGACGACGATGACCTCCTGATCGAGATCGGCGGCGTCACACACGTTGACGATCTCATCGGCATACGTGGTCGAATCGTAGGCATGGCGATAGTCCGAATCGCCCATGCCGGTCAAGTCCATCGCGACAACCCGGTATTGGTCGGTAAGCCGCGGGGCGATGAAATCCCACCAATGGGAGTGCGCGTTCATGCCGTGGATGAGCAGCATGCCGGGCATCGACGAATCCCCCCAGGTGCGGAAACTCACATCGCAATCATCGACGACAACAGAGCCTTGTTGGCTGGGCGTCTCGACCGCCTCGAAAAACCACTCGGGAATGCTTGTCGGTTCCTCTGTGTCCCAACGTGCCACGACTACAGCGACCCGAATCGCTTCAGATGAAAGTCGACGTTACCGAACAGCGTGTCGATCATCGTCAAGCGCTTGAAATAGTGGCCTATGTTGAGCTCATCGGTCATCCCCATGCCGCCGTGAAGCTGCACCGCATTCTGACCAACGAACCGGCTCGACTTGCCCACCTGTACCTTGAATGCCGAGACGGCCTTCTGTGCTTCCGAGTTGTAGCCTTCGTCCAATCGCATCGCGGCCATGAACATCAACGACTTGGCTTGTTCGTGCTCCATGAACATATCCACCATGCGGTGTTGCAGGACTTGAAACTTGCCGATGGGTTGACCAAATTGTTGCCGGGTTTTGCAGTACTCGACGGTATCCTTGTACAACACCTCCATACACCCAACCGCCTCGGAGCCAATCGCAAGCGTGCCTTCATCGACTGCCCGTTGTAGAACCGGCAGACCTGCGCCTTCTTCGCCGAGTAGCGCATCGTGTGCGACCTTGACGTTGTCCAACGTCACCTCGGACGCACGAAACGCATCTACCGTCGGATAGTCGCGACGGCTCAACCCTTCTGCGTCGGCAGGCACCACAAACAACGAAACGCCTTCGGCGTCGCGCTGCGTACCGGACGAACGGGCTGATACCACCAAAAAATCGGCAGCCGGACCGTTGA
>CBDTZM010000050.1:0-8204 GCA_965364915.1 uncultured Pseudomonadales bacterium
TTCGAGATGATGTTCCGCTCGAAGTCCTTCATCTACACGATGCTCGCGTTTCCAAGCATGGCGTTCGTCGGCTACGGAGCGGGATTTTGGATTCCGCCGCTACTGATGCGCATTCACGACGTTAGCGCAACCGAAATTGGCTTGTACATCGGTATCGGCGCGGCGGCCGGCGGATTTATCGGTATTACGTCGGGGGGTATTTTGGCGGACTACCTCAAGCAGAAATTCCCAAGCGGGCGTTTGGTGCTCGGCTACATCGTCATCTTCGGCAAGGTGCCGTTGCTGCTAGCATTGCTTTACAGCGAGAGCCTCGTGGCGGCTTTCTGGCTGAGCTTTCTCATGACGATTCCGTCAGCCTGTGGCGGCGGCGTACCCCCGAGTACGGCAGCCGACCTGGTGATGCCGCGCATGCGGGCCGTTGCCGGCGCGTACTTCATTCTGGTCAACACCTTTCTGGGCTTAGCACTCGGCCCGTATTTCATGGGTCAGCTTTCCGATATGTTCCAGGCAGGCGGTATGAACGACGCGGACGCCTTGCGCACGGCGATTGCCGTGTCGACACTGACGTTGATCCCTGCGCTGTTCTTTCTCGTCATGGCGCAACGCCATCTTCCTCGCGACGAAGCGACGCGACTCGAACGCGCCCGAGCGCTGGGTGAGCCGGTGGACGAATTGAAGGCGGCTGCGGCTTAAATCCACGCGACCCACCCTTATCCAAACCCAAGTGGCGTATTATTTCTTACAGCCCATTGACTTGGACGCTTGCGATGACCGCACTCTTGAGTGACGCCGACATGATCGAGCGCGTGTTCGACCACATCGACAACAAAACCACCGATTTGGGTGAGGAAAATTGGCAGGAACCGACCGACAACTACCGTTCGATGGCGCGGCATCGGGCCGAGCTAGAACTGTTGCGGCGGCTACCTGTGCCATTCTGTCCGTCGGCGGCGGTGCCGGATGCCGGTTCCTACATCGCGCGCAGCGCGGCCGGTACGCCGCTGGTGATCGTACGCGGCGAAGACGGTACCGTTCGCGCATTTCGCAACGCTTGCCGACACCGCGGCAACCAGGTAGCCAACGGCAGCGGCTGTGTCAAAGCCTTCGTCTGCGGATACCACGGTTGGACGTATCGCTTGGACGGGCGGTTACGACACATACCGCACGACGGGGGATTCCCCGATCTCGAGAAGTCCGAGCATTCCCTGGTACCGGTTGACGCTTGCGAGCGACATGGTTTGGTTTTTGTGACGCAAGCGCCACCGGTCGGCAACGGCGCGCTCGACGGTCTCGACGAGGTACCGGCGCTCTTCACGCCTGACCAACGCATCTTCGCATCCAGCGAAAACGTTTCCGACGTGAATTGGAAACTCAACATGGAGGGTAATCTAGAGGGTTACCACATCAAGCCGACGCATCGCGAAACGTTCTACCCGTACGGGTTCGACAACCTGAACGTGGTCGAGACCTTCGGCAACAATAGTCGCGTGACCTTCCCGTTCCGGCGCATCGAGAAGCTCCGCAACGTGCTGCCCGACGCGCGCGACATCGCCGGCATGGTCACCTACGTCTACAACTTGTTCCCCAACGTATTGATCGCGGTGTTATCCAACCACACAACGCTGTCGATCTCGGAGCCCCTGTCACCCACGCAAACACGGTTCATTACCTACCGCATCACCAACAAGGGTGACGCAAGCGACATGGACGACGAGCGCGCCAAGCGCGACGCCAGCTTCGTGGCTGATTCGGGCGGACGAGAGGATCGGGCGGTCGTGCAAGGCATTCAAGATAGCCTTGCAAGCGGCGCCAACGAACATTTCACGTACGGCAAGTTCGAGAAGGCCATCGTGCATTTCCACAAAACGTTGACCGGCATGTTGACCCGGTTAGGCTAAGAGACCCAATTCAATCAGCGTGTCTCCGGTTGCCCTCAGCGTTTCATCGATCGTATAGGTCGTGAGCCCAAGTTCTTCTTGCGCAAGCGTGCAGTATGAGCGCGGAGAATCGTAGGTCTTCTCCTTGGGCACCCCGTCCTGCATATGCTCGCCGCCAATATCATCGATGTCGGGAAACAATTCCTGCAACTTGGCCTGCAACTCCCATGTAAAGAGTTCTCCGGCCGGATCACTGGCTGAGAGAATGTAGCGCGAGCCGTTTTCGGCAACGGTACTCTCCGCACAGAGCCGGTGCGCCCGCGCGACGTCCCGTACATCCACGTTGTTCCACAGCATCCGGCCGCCTTTAGATTTTCGATACGCTTTGCCTTGAAGCATCTGCTTGATGCAATTCTGCCAACTCCAGCCCTGATCATGGTTTCGACACATCAGCGGACCGATCACGTGCAACGGCAGGATGGCCATGGCCGCAAAGCCGCCGTCCTCTTCCGCCATACGGTATAGCATGCGCTCGGCATTGGCCTTCGCCATGGCGTAGGCGATGTCCCGATTTTTCGGGATGCTGTCTTCCGTCCAAGCACCTCGATAGCCCTCGACGTTATCACCGCACCAGTCACTTTCGGTAAACACATAGCCTTCGGGGCGCGGATGCCCGACCGCTGCAAACGAACTGGTAAACACGAAGCGACTGACCGTTCCTGCCTGCTTGACGGATTCGACGACATGCTCTACCTCAGTGAAGCACCCGTCGTAGACCTGCTGTGGTGTTTCCTTGTTGTACCCGACCGCAGCACCTGCGTGGATGACGGCGCTGCATCCCTTGAACGCAGTGTCATAGCTGCCGGGTTCGAACAAGTCGCCGGCGAAGAGCTCTACACCGCCGTTGAGCCCGGCGTCGTTCATGGCCAAGAGATGGTCGACCTTGGCCGGATTATCAGGATCACGAACGCAAGCCCTGACGTCATAGCCTTGCTCCATGAGATCGCGCACGATCCAAGATCCGATATAACCACTCGCACCGGTGACCGCGACGGGTCCATCGGCTGGAGAGATGGCGTTGGTGTCTTTGTTTGTCACTTTCTTTTCCCTTTGTAAGTGTGAGCTGCGGCGTCAAGTTTCCCGATCCGAAAGTTTGTCCCCTGACGGCGCCGTTTTGAATCTACGCTTGAATTTCTGCCAGACCGTCCTGCCCAATACCAATACGGCAACCGCAAATAAGACCTCTGCAAGGACGATCAATCCAGTCACGACTGCGGCCGCTGTGCCCACAGACAGACCTGCAAACGGAATGGCAGCGGCAATCCCCCACGGCACTAGCGACAACACCATCAAGGTCCAGCCTACCTTGAGGCGATTTCTATCCCATAGCTCTCGCACGACCGCCCTTTAGTAAACTTCGACCGTGTTCTCGAACACGAAGCCATCCTTGGCCATAACCAGTCGATGGCGCTCGCCTGCCACGTCGGCATCCCACGCGTCGTAACCGGCATCGCCATGCCACATCGCAACGCGCTTGCCGTCCCCGGCTTTCGCCACCCGCGTGGAGTACGTCTTTGCCTCGTTGTTCCGAAAGTGGTCGAGAACCGCTGCCGTTGGTTGGTAGCGCGACAGGTGGTAAAGCGTCACCCAGGTCGGCGGCACGATGTCGATCTCGCCGGCACTGTGTCGCGCCAGCGCGTCGCTCGGCCGGAGCCAGGCATGATCCTTGATCTCACCGTCGTCGATGCTGACGTCGTGCGCGCCATCCGCATGCGCTGCAAAAAACCAGGTAGCAAAGCGTTTTTGCGGACCCGGCGGTGGAGTCCAGTGCGCAAACCAGACGAATTCATCTGCATTCAGGGTAACGTTTGCCTCTTCGGCCGCCTCGCGCGCCGCAGCAGTGCGCGCTGCCGCTTGCAGATCGCCTTCTGCCGCATGATCCTCGGGATCGATCTTGCCGCCCGGAAACACCCACATGCCGCCGAAGGTGATCTTCGAATTCTTACGCAGCATCAATACCTCAGGTCCTTCATCGCCATCACGCAAGAGCACGACCGTTGCCGCCGGAATAGGCGGCACGACGTTGTCTTCACCCTCGCTGCGATTGTCGCTTTCGCCGTACGGGTCGTTGCGGTGCTGTTTGCCTTTCGACATCTGGTCCCATCGACGGGCGTTCTTGCTAACGCTTGGCGTTGTTAAACGTTTGAATGAGCTTCGTGTAGTCCGCACCATTGGGACCCTCGAGGAAATCCTCGCGGCCCAGCATTTGCGACATGATCTCGCCGTGCTCGGCAATGAGGTCGTCGGCGTGGGCGCGATAGTCCTCGACGGTGCGCATCATCAGCCGCGTGTAGGTGATGTGGCAAACGACTCTTTGCCCGTCGGTGGTGCGCGGCCAATTGGCGTGCCATATGTTGCCGTCCCAAACCGCGACCGATCCGGCCGGGCACTCGATCGCAATCGCCCCGGGCTTTTCCTCCACCTCTTTGGGGTCGGGATGACGCCGGAGCTTGTTGCTGCCGGAACACACGAGGGTCGCTCCACCGGCCTTCGAGTAATCGTCACACACCCAGCAACCGGTCATCAGCATGTTGTGCTCGGGAAACGGCGCCGGGCACCAGTTGTGGTCTGCGTGCAACCCGATGGCCGGGGAATCTTTGGGTCTTACACTACCGGCCACCTGGCTGATCAAGAACCCACGCCCAACCGAAAACTCGGCCAACGCCCGCAGTTTCGGGTTGAGTATCGCCTCGGCGAACACCGGGTCTTTGGCGAGCAACATGTTGCCGCCACCACCACCGGTTTCCGGCTCTGCGCCAGCAAGCTCGATGATCTTCGCCCGCAGCCGCTCGTTGAACTCAGGCGATGCGGCATTCTCGATCACGGTCCAGCCTTGTTCGGCAATCTCGCGGCAATTGTCCTCCATGCCCAACTCGGCAATGACCGGCGCTAGCTCCTCGGAGATCGCCTCGGGCGCCAGCGTGTCGTGGTAGGCCTTCGGCGTTGCATTCTCAGCCATGAACTAATCCCTCGTACTCCATGTACTCACCCTAGCACAACCCGCAAAGTCAGCCCGCACACCACTCACCTCCGCTTCATTCAGCACGCATCGCGAACTTCGGTGGGCGTTTCTCCAAGAATGCTTTGAAGGCCTCCTTGGCATCATCGTGGGCCATCACGTGTCCGTGACGTTCGGTTTCCACATTGATGTAGGTGGCAAGGTCCATCGACTCAGCGTCCAAAAAGTTTTGCTTCATGGTGCGCAGCGCATGCGGCGAGGCGCGGCTGAGGCGCTCAGCGATCGCATCGACTTCCGACATGAGCGCTGCATCGTCGTAAACCCGGCTCACGAGCCCCATGCCCAACGCATCGTCCGCGTAAAATTTGTCCGGCAGAAAGTACAGCTCCCGTGCCTTTGCCGCACCCACCAACCTCGGCAAACTCCAGGGACCGGCCATGTCCCCGGCCGACGCCACGTTGAGAAACGCCGAGTTGAACACGGCTGAACGCGCAGCGAAGCGCAGGTCACAAGCACAAGCCCAGCCCAATCCGGCTCCCGCACACGCGCCGTTGATCGCGGCAATGGTCACCTGCGGCATGCGATGCAGGAACAGAGGCACCCTGAAATGTTCCGGCGTCGATTTCACGTCCGCCTCGCCCGACGAATAGTGCTTGAGGTCGGCACCCGGGCAGAACCCGCGACCCGCCCCCGTCAGCACCACCACGCGGACGTCGCTGCGCTTGGCAACCGCTTCCAGGCAATCGTGTGTCTCCACCAACATTCGGTTGGTCATGCCATTCAACCGATCGGGGCGATTCAACACCAAGCGGCCAACACCGTCGCTCACATCGAAAAGGATGGTCTCAAACATACGACTACTCCTCGCCCAAGCGAGCAAATTTGGGCGCGCGCTTCTCTAGCAGTGCATTCGCTCCTTCCGTCGAGTCGGGTGCTGCCAAGAAACGGTTCGTCGCGACTTGTGCCTCTCTTAGCGCGGTCAGTAAGTCCGATCCTGCGTGCCGATAAACCAATCGCTTGGTTTCGGCAATAGCCGCTGGTGACGAGGTCACCGCAAGCCGCTCGATATATTCTCGCGCCGTATCGATTAGCCGTTCGGGTTCCGCAAGCTTGTCGACCAAGCCGATGGCCGCCGCCTCTTCCGCACCGATCTTGTCGCTCATCCACAGCAGGTCGAGCGCGCGACCGGTGCCAACTAATCTCGGCAGCATCCAACTGGTCCCGAGTTCGGATATGAGGCCGCGTTTCAAAAACACGGTGATGAGGCTCGCGTCGTGTGAAGCGATTCTGATGTCGCACATCAGTGCGAGCACCAACCCGCCGCCGGCGGCGACACCGTTCAATGCGGCAATCACGGGCTTCGGCGTTTCGACGAGATAGCTGAATAGACCGGGTAGCTCATCGGACGTCTCGTCGGGGCTCTCTTCCCCGGATGCTTCCTCAGATGGTTCGCGCTGGGTGACTTCTGCCAGCACCTGGGCGTCGAGCCCGGAGCAGAACCCGCGGCCGTTGCCGGTGATGACGATGCCCACGACCCGGGTGTCGGCAACCGCGGCATCGACGGCATCTCTGAGTTCCGCCAACGTGTGGTACGTGAACGCATTCAGTTTGTCCGGCCGATTCAGGCGGATTACGGCGACCGGGTCTTCGATCTCAACTTCGATGTCTGTGTAGGGTTTCATTGCAAGTTAATCCTCATGCCGCAAATGTTGATCTGGTCGTCTCCGGAAATCGCGCCGCGCGTTTCCGCAGCAGCCAGAATCGCGGCCTTGTCGGAACACGCGATATCGATGCCGCCGAGCCCTTCGGGACGCCCGTCCGCGCACGGCACGAAACGCACGGTCGCGTTGTCGAGCGGCAAACTGGGTGCACCGTTCTGTTCGCTCAACGGTATTTCGGCAATCTCAGACCACCGAGCAGCAAGCTGTTGAGGGTCATCGCCCTGGATTTCCGCAGCGAGGATGCCCGTGACCCGCTCGAGGCTACGGCCACGTTGCCAATCTTTCCCTGCGGGTTCCCAAGGGCCGTCCGGGTCGTGGGCGTTCGGTCCCACCATCTCGTCTATCTCGAAAAACGATCCTCCGGTGTCCTTTGGGTGCAGCTGCATGTTGCGGAACTCGCCAGAGTCGTACTGATTGACGACTCGGATGCCAAGCTCGGCGACCCTTGCTCGGCGCGGTGCGTGATCGTTGCATTGCGTGATGACCATGTAGCCACCGTCGCCGCCCCGGCGTTCCAGGTAGCGCCCGCCGGCGGTGTCCTCCCGTATCGGCGCCACCACTTCCAGAAGCTGATTGCCGATCGGCAACAGCGCGTTCTCGAGGCCGAAGTGGTCGATTCCAGGATCCCGGAAACACACCTCGATGCCGAGTATGTCGACCAGCGCCTCTTCGACCGGTGCCAGCTTATGCGCCACCAGCGCGATCTGTCTCAGGCGCAGCCACATGGGCTGTTCGTTCGCCATCGTTCCTCCCCAAATGATGATCCAGTTAATCCTAGTCGAAGGCCTTTTAGAGCGTAATCCCCATCAGCTCTTCCATGTTGCCGTGATAGAAAGCGGCCATCGTCGCTTCGTCGCAGTTGCTCATGGTGGCCTCGAACTTGCCGATCGGATCGGAAGTGCCTTCCGGGTGCGGATAGTCGGAGGCAAACACCAATAGTTCAGGACCGACGTTGTCGATGATCCAACCCAAAGGCTCGCCAGCAAACGGTGAAATCTTGAGGTGCCTTCGCGCTGTCGCCGACGGCAGCTCCACGAACTTGCGCTTGCGCTTGAAAAGCTGCGCAGTGTAATCGAGCGCCTGCAACCAGGACGGCACCCAGAACGCGCCGTGCTCCATGGATATGCCGCGCAGTTCAGGGTGTCGTTCGAACACCCCGTCGAAGATCAAGGCCGACAGAAAGATCTCTGCGCTGTTGTTGATAGTCATCAGACCCAACTCACCGGCAGGTGCGTCGCCGCCCAGTTCGAGGGATGACTTGCCGTTGTTCTTGAAGCTGGCCGGCACCGCGCGGTAGTGGCCGTTGACGGCCACATGCGCCACGAACGGCGCTTGGTGGCTAGCGAAATTCGCCCAGATCGGATCGAAGTCAGGGTGCGTGAACGAATAGCCTGCATCGTTCGGTTCATTGGTATCGACCATGAAACTATAGCAACCGTCCCGGAAGCCCTGCTGCATGACCGCGAGTGCCGTGTCTGGTCCCAAGCTCATGGGCACATAGCCGATGGCTTTGAGTCGTTCGTCGGATTCGCAGAACTCACCCATCGCCCTGTTCAACGTTCGGGCCCCCGCTTCGAGCACCTGCAG
>CBDTZM010000051.1:0-8176 GCA_965364915.1 uncultured Pseudomonadales bacterium
GTGCGGTGGCGCATATGGCAGAGACGTCCGGGTTGGCCGTCTTCGCCGCGGCGACGACCGGCGACGCGATCACACCCGGCGTTGCAGACCGGCTCAAAGGCGCAGTCGACGGCTCGCAACACCCGAGTTCGACCGCCAAAATCTACGACGGTACCGAGCACGGTCTGCCGATGTTCGAGAAAAACGTCGATCTTGAGCCGGCACTCGTGTCCTGGCTCACGCTAGCGCTACTGGGAAGCTAGTGCTTGGACAGAATGGGTCGCTAGGAGCAGTAAAACGCCATCAGAGCAGCGTCAACAACAACGGTTGAGCAGCGTTTTCGAGATGCCCGACTTGTCGGTGCAGGGTGCAGTCGTGTCCACGGCAGAAGCAGACTTCTTCATGGAGAACGGCTTTCTCGTCAAAAACCGGCTTCTTGCTCCGGAACAAATGGCACCGGCGCTGGATCGAATCTGGTGTCATATGCTCGAGCATGTGCCAGTGCTCGACGGGTCGGGTTGGACGCTCTCGCGCGAGGATGCAGCAAGCTGGATGAACCCGCAGTGGGCAGCCATGCCGCCTCACCCAGTGTCCGGCCCGTTCCTAGGACGCCAACCCATCGAGCACTATGGCCGCACGGTCAAACTGCATGACATCGGCGCTGCCAGCTACCTGTTGGACCTGGTACCCAACAACCGCTCAGTGCGGTCGGTGGCCGAGGTGCTGCTGAGTGAAGACTTGCGGCCGAGCACCAAAACGCGCGGCGTGTATGCCCTGTTCCCGACCAGAAATCCAGCCGATCCTAGCGGTGAGAAGCGGCTGCGCGGAACGTCTCTTGGCCCGCACACCGATCAGGTGTGTCAGCAGCTCAACGCCTGCGCTTACCTCGACGACGTGCCGTCGCGCAGCGGTGGCTTCACCGTCTACCCTGGCAGTCACAAGCTCATGTTCCACGCACACGAGACCGAGTCGAACTGGTCGCCCCTGCCGTCGTACGACGATCTCATGCGCAGCGTCGTGGCCGAGATCGAGCCACTTGAACTCATCGGTGACAAAGGCGCGGTCATCTTTTGGCACGGCCGCTGCGTTCACTCGAGCGGCATCCACATCGGCGACAACATCCGCTGGGCGGTGTTTGCCGACTTTACCCAGAACCGCGAGGTCTTGAGCGACGCAGAGCACAAGCACCTTGGACAGTACGAGTGGTTCAAGGACACCAAGCTGTTCAAGGACGATCCCCGGGTTGGGCCCGACATGTGGCACAACTGGAACGTCGGCAAGATCTCGTCAGCAGCAGCAGCAGCGGGCTAGTTCTTGTCCGGAAATTCGGCTCCTTAGATAGCCGCAGGCGCCGCGAATCTTCCTGGAGGCACTAGCCAGTCAAGTACAAGAGCACGCCGCCCTTGTCGCGGTGGCTCTCTGCCTCGCTCGCATGCCGCAGGTGTTCCAAATGCGCGTAGGTTTCGCTCTCGGCCATCGAGCCCCAACTGCGTCGTTTGAACAGATGCTGCGAGAACTCCTCGACACTCGCGGGACGGCCAAAATCGCGGGAAATCTCGCGGATCTTGTCGAGCCGCTCGAAATGGTGACGCTTAATTTCCTCGGTACGCTTTTTCAAGTCGACGAACGGGTGGCCGTGAGCCGGCAGCACCTTCTTGATGCCTGAGATCTCGCCGACCCGGTCCAGCGAATAAAAGAACGAAAGCAACGGGTCTTCCGACGTCGAGATACCCGATATATGCGGCGTAATCGAAGGCAATACGTGATCGCCAGCGATAAAAAGACCGGCCTCGGGATCGTGCAGGCAAAAGTGATCGGGCGTGTGGCCCGGCGTGTGCAGCACGAACATCTCCCGACCCGCCAGATCCAGCAGGTCGCCCTGCTCGACCGGATGGGTCACTTCCGGAACCGACATCGCGCCACCCAACGCCCGCATGACGCGCCAGCGTAAACGGGTACGCAGGGGGGCGCTCGGCTGTTTGCCACCCCATGGCGACGGGCCACCCCACCAGCCCATTTGCGGCTGCCCCTTGGCGTTACCGTGATCGTGTGCGTGGGGGCTACCGGGCGTACCGCGCGCGTCTTGCGCTGCTTCGTCCTCGATTTCGCGCTGCGCATCGGCTTCGAGGTCTTCGACCGACACCTCGGGTTCGTTGGTCACCACCGACTGGGCGACGCCGAAACGAAAACTGCGATGAGCGATCACCTTAGCCCCATGCTCCTTCACAAAGCGCGCTGCGCCGCCGAAGTGATCCGGATGCGAATGCGTGATGATGACCGTGTGGATGTCTTTCGGCTTGAGTTCGGCCTGGCGCAATCGATCCTGTATCGCCTTCCAGGTGAAAGGGCCCGGCAATCCCGGGTCGATCACGGCAGCGCCTTTGTCGTCGAGCAACGCGTACATGTTGACGTGGCCGAGGCCCGGCATTCTGATCGGTAGCTGCATGCGCAGAACGTTCGGGGCTACCTCGGTGACCTCGGGGTTAGCGGTTTCCTGTTCTTGTCTGTGTGCCATGCCAACATCGTACCAGCCGCGCGCCGTAAGCCCAATCGCTCCAGTAGCCCTACCGCGCGGTGAACGTCGGGGCCATCAGCGAACGAAACTGGATACCCCAGTGGTCGCCTTGCCGCGTCAAAACCCACAACGCGGGGACGCTTCGATAGCGCAGGCCATTCTGGTGGTAGCGGCTGAACACCATTTCATAGGCTACCGTCCCGGGCGTGATCACGACCGGATGTAAAGCATCGAGGCTGCTCATGTACCACGCTTCACGTTCGCGCATGGCGTCGAAATCCATCGCCACACCCGGGCCCGTGTCGTCCATCGCCGCCAACAGTAGACCGTTGCCGAGCAAGAACGCGTGGGGAAGATTCAACGACGCCCGCACGCGCGCGTTGTCTGATGCGTTGAACGCGGTAAAGAATTCGAGGACCGCATCGTGCGCGGCAGACTCGGCATAGGCTTGCTCATCCGTCAGCACGGCACCGGGTGCAGTCCCAGGACCGCGAAACTGCATCCCCCAATGACCACCTTTAAGCGTCATGACATAGAACACGCTCGCCGTCCGATAGGCCTGCCCGTCCACGCCATAGCGGCTAAACACCAAACGATAGTGAACTTTGTCCGGCGAACTGCTCGTCACCTCAATAGCGTCGAAGGAACTACGCGTCCACCCTTCCCGTTCGCGCATGCCGCCGAAGTCGACCGTGAATTCCTCGGGCGTATCGGCCAATAGGAACTGCGACCCGAACAGCGAAAGATGGGGGTAGTTGAGCGTCTTCCGTAGCGCGTTTATGTCGGCCTGGTTCCATGCCGACATAAACGCCTCCAAGGATTGCTTCGCTGCGGCCTCCCCGGCGGCGGATGCGGCGCGCGCCGCTATCGGTGATAAAGCGGCCATGCCGATGCACAGCACGCTCACCAACGTTCTAGTCGAGAAGCGCATGGGTCGATTCAGTCCGACCAGCGATCCCAGCGCATCGTCTCGGCGACCGGCAGCCTGGTGACGGGCCCGAAGTTGCCCGTAGGATAGCCGACCGGAATGAGGCCGAACGCTTCGATGTTGTCGGGCAATCCCAACACTTCTCTGCTCGCAGCACGGTCGCTCAACCCCAACGTCGTCAACGCTGCACCCAGCCCGAGCGCCCGCGCAGCCAACAGCAGGTTCTGTACACCCGGCCAAAGCGAACTGCCCGCACGTGACGCTTCGCCGGCGGCAACCGGACCATCGAACTCGAAACAGGCAATCACCAGTGCCGGTACGTCCTGCATATGTTCCCCCTGCCACAGCACCGCATCGAGCATGCGCTGGCGTTTCGCAGCGGATTGATGGGGCAGTTCGCCCGCCCGGCCGGACTGTGGACCGATGTAGGCCTCCACCGCTTTCTTGTTCAGCGCCGCCAACCGTTTGCGCTGTTCCGCATCACGTGCAACGATCCACCGCGCGCGTTGCTGGTTCGAGCCGCTCGGCGCCTGGTTAGCGGCATCGATCAGCTTGACCAGCAATTCCTCCGGTACCGGTTTCGAATCGAGCCGCCGCATGGCGCGACACGTGTACATCGCATCGAACAAGCCAATTTCTTCAGACATAGGTTTACCTTCCCAAGCGTCAATAAGATGGTTTTCTCGATTTAGCGGACCATCATTGCAAACCGAGAGGTTTTCAGCCACCTCGCGAGCGATGACCATTTTTGCGGCATGCTAAGCTGCCGCAGACATGGTGACGGGAAAGACACCCGTGGCAGAGTTTCGAGACGCGACAAAGGCGTGGCTGCATGAAAGCTGTCCCCAGGCAGTTCGTGGTCGCCAGTTCGATTTCGCTGGGGGACGCAAGCAGCCGATCAGCGAACCGGCGTTTCAACGTTGGTTCGATGCCTGTTACGAGCGTGGCCTGACGGTCCCGGCGTGGCCAAAGGAGTTTGGAGGTGCCGCGCTCGATCGTTCAGAGATCCGCATTCTGCGCGAAGAGATGGCCGCCATCGGGGCGCCCACTCCGTTGGGCGGCATGGGCATATCCATGATCGGTCCAACCTTGTTGGAGTACGGCACGGATGAGCAGAAGCAGCGACACCTGCCCCGCATCGCCCGGGGCGAAGACCGTTGGTGCCAAGGCTATTCCGAGCCGGGTGCCGGTTCCGACTTGGCGTCGCTGCAAACGCGCGCCGTCGATGCTGGTGATCATTACCTAATCAACGGTTCGAAGATCTGGACCTCTGGCGCGGATCAGGCCGACTGGATATTTTGCCTCGTGCGTACAGACCCGGACGTACCCAAACACGAAGGTATCAGCTTCATATTGTTCTCCATGGACGACCCCGGCGTTACCGTTAAACCCATCGTGCTGATCAACGGCAACTCGCCGTTCTGCGAGTGTTTCTTCGACGACGTCAAAGCCTACAAAGCCGATCTCATCGGCCAGCAAAACCGCGGGTGGACCATCGCGAAACGCTTGCTGCAGCACGAACGCTCATCCATTTCGGGTGGGGGCGCGATGGGCACAGGCGCCCTGCTACCGGAGCTCGCGGCGCAGTATCTCGGTGATGCCCAAGATCCGGTTCGACGCGACGAGCTAAGACGCATTCAGATGGACGCGGCCGCCTTCAGGATCACCCAGAAACGCGCGAGCGAAGAAAACCGGGAAGGGGCAACACCCACGTTTGCGACTTCCATGTTCAAGTACTACGCCACCGAGATCACCAGACGCCGGATGGAGTGTTCGATCAGCATGATGGGAACCCAGGGTATCGGCTGGGAAGGTAATAGCTTCACACCGTCCGAGCTAGGCGCAACACGGACCTGGTTATTCGGCAAGGCTATGACGATTGCCGGCGGCAGTTCCGAGGTGCAGCTGAATATCATCGCCAAGCGTGTGCTGGGTCTCCCCGACTAGTTCCGGTATACCAGCCGCGGTACGTCCTAAGAGATCATGATTGTTCTGGGAAACTGTCCAGGATTTTCCCAATAAGTGGCCTTCTCTGCGACCTGACTCTCCTCCGGTTGCACGTTGCCATCGACGTCGATCGCTCGTGAAACCAGCGTGTGCTCGCCCGGTTCTGCATCGCGCCAATCGTAGGAGAACATCTTCCACGAGTAGCGCGACGAACGACGGTCGATGCTTGCCGGTTGCCAAGGCCCCCCGTCGATTTTCACTTCGATGGCTTTGAGGCGGGTGCCGTCATTCAGCGAGAATCCCGAAATCTTGTGGGTGTTAGCCGTGCGCGCCACGCGCACGATGACCGACATCAAATTCATGCGCGTAACCGATTCTTCTGTCCAGCGTTCTACGCCGCCAACCTCGTACTTACGCAGCGTGACGTAGTCGCGTGCCATGAATCGTCCCATATACCGGTCGTCCTGAACGTGAATGTGGGTCAGCCATTTGACGTTGGAGACACCAAACCAACCGGGTACGA
This sequence comes from uncultured Pseudomonadales bacterium, assembly GCA_965364915.1. Lineage (GTDB taxonomy): Bacteria > Pseudomonadota > Gammaproteobacteria > Pseudomonadales > Azotimanducaceae > Azophilus. Next base: position 5,893 of record CBDTZM010000051.1, read on the forward strand.
CAAGACGCAACGGTCTGCCGTGATAGAGCGGCAGCGGCTCGGCGTTCATCTCGTAGGCGAGCAGGTTATCGTCGCGCATGGCGTCTTCGATCGACAGAGAGCGTGCAAAATTCTGTTTTACTTCTACGTTCCTGATCTTCTCGGTGCCCTCATCCGCACCGAAAAAGACCACCTCTTTACCTTCGGGTCTCACCTGGCATTCTTTCAACAGCGCACTGAGGCTTACACCGGCCCACTGGGCATTACCGACAAGTCCGTACAAGAGCCGTTTCGAATTGCCGCCGCACTCGAATGCGGCATCCAACTCGACGCGAGCCCGGGCTCTGATGTCGTCGAGCGTAAGCGTCATCGGCTTGTCAACGAGACCCGTGACGCTCAAGGAATAATTGGACAGGTCTACATTGGGTTGACCGTAATGTTGCACGATGTAGAAATCGTCATTGGGCGTGTAGAAGCTATCAATGGTGCGTGTGTCGAGGATGTGAGTGGTGCCCGGTTTCGGTGGCCCGGGCTTGAAAGAGTCGGGTATATCGGTGAACGGAACCAGATCCTCGCCTTGCGCCAAGGCTGGTAACGGCCATTGCGCACTGGTTAACGCTGCGAGACCCGTCAGGGCCAGTCCTTTTTTGAGTACTTCCCGTCGCCCGATGTCGTTGTCCATCGATTCCTTCCTCCCCAGGTTTTGTCGGCTACGTTTTATGCGCTTACCGCAAGATTTATTCAATCGTTTTGTTGCGCTGACGTCGATGCGGCTCATCAAGCAGGAAATGGAGTGGCCGATGAAATCGATCCGTCACTCATGATCGCCGATCCCAAAAGTAAGAGCGGGTTTAACTGCGGAAAGCGGGCAGCACGGCTTCGGCAAGCAGCCGCTGGTTCTCCATCATGTAATCGGCCGGGCATGCCGAGTTCAGGACAACGGTGCGGGCGCCCGCATCGATGTACTCCCGCAAGCGCGCAATGCAATCGTCGGGGCTGCCGGCAAGCGCATATCTACCGACGAGCGCGGAGAAATCCTGGTCGTACTGCACCGAAAGACGTTGCGCCGCCATCTGCAAGCCCCGCTCGCCGTCCTCGTGCACGGCAAAGAAAATGAACAGCCCAGGCGTCACGGCATCTTCGCGGCCGGCTTCGCTGGCGAGACCGTCAATGGTGTCGATGCTCTGGGCAAGTTTTTCCGGCGTGTACATATACGGCAGCCAACCGCTGCCGAACCTTGCCGCCCGACGCATCGCAGCATCGCTGCGCCCTGAGATCCACACCGGCGGGTACGGCTGTTGGACGGGTTTCGGCATCAGCGTCAAACTTGAGAGCTTGGTGAATTTGCCTTCGAACGATACGTCGTTCTCCGTCCAGAGGCGTTGCATTACCTCGAGGGCTTCGTCGGTGCGCGCTCCCCGCTCGTTCACCGGCACACCGCACGCCTCGAACTCTTTCGCGAACTCGCCCCCAACTCCGACGCCCAAGTGGAACCGCCCGTTGGACACAACGTCTAACGACGCCACTTGCTTGGCGAGGAGTGCAGGCGGGTAAAGCGGCACAAGCGTGATGGTGCTCATCAATTTGATGCGCTCGGTGGCACCGGCTGCGGCTGCCAACGAGATCAATCCGTTGCCCGTCGGCCCATGGAAGAAAACGTGTTCGCCCGTAGAGATGAATTGATAACCGAGCGCCTCGGCCTCGCGCGCTTCGGCCGCAACGTCGTCCAATCGCCGGAACCCGATACCGAACTCGATCTCGCTCATACTGCCTCTCGCCCGCTCTTACTCTTCCAATCTAATCGCGGCTCGAGGACACACTTGCACGGCTCTCTCGACCTTGGCACGCAGTTCCTCCGGAATTTCGTCCAGCAGCGTGTAGGAGCGGTCGTCGTCTCTAACCTCGAAAACTTCCGGGACGTTGTCCATGCATTTGGCGTGCCCTTCGCAGAGCGAGTGATCGACAATCGCTTTCATAACATCCTCCTCGATATCGCGCCATGAGCACCAATATTACGAGGCAGCGCGCACGAGCATCCGTTTGATGCCGCCCACGTGCAAGCTGCCCGCGACCAGTTGCGGCTCGCTGGCGAGTTCCAGCTTGGGCAACACCGGCAACAGCGCATGAAAAATTGCGCGCATCTCCCAGCGTGCAAGGTGCGCGCCTAAGCAGAAGTGCTCACCGAAGCCGCCAAACGCAAAATGATCGTTAGGGTCACGCGCTATGTCGAAGGTGTACGGGTCCGTAAATACGTCTTCGTCGCGATTGGCCGACGGATACCACATCACCAGCGATTCGCCCTTGC
>CBDTZM010000052.1:0-8087 GCA_965364915.1 uncultured Pseudomonadales bacterium
GAGGTATCCGAGTGCGCGGAGCTGCTCGGTCGTCTCGGCGTCGACAGGCTGGACGTCGCTGATGAATTCGGCGCGGTTTTCGCGCATCGTCGCCATTGCGATCTCTCGAAGTGCGCGGACGATCTCCGGCTTCTTGAGGTCTTGATGGTCGAAAGGATCGGCAATTTTTGGATCAACGGTTAGGTGCGCGCCCTGCCGTTCGGCGAAACGTCGTCGGCCTTCGGAAAAGTCCGCGGCCACGATGGGCTCGATGCCGAGTGCTCGCAGGGCGGTAATCACCGCCAGCCCGACCGGGCCGCAGCCGAGTACCAGAACCGCCTCCTTGCCGGTGAGTGCGGCTTTGCGCACCGCGTGCACGCCAACGGCCATGGGTTCGGTCATCGCTGCCGCATGCGCCGAGGTACCTTTCGGCACAGGCATCAGTAGGCGTTCCGACAGCAGGAAGTACTCGGCGAAACCGCCGTGCACCTCGCTGGAGTAGCCGATCGGCAGCACCACCTGGCGCGCCAGGGCGGGAACCGAGCAGACCGTCGTACCCGGCTTCAAATGCTGCGTCGTGTCAGTGCCGTGTTCCACAATCTCTGCGCAAAACTCGTGACCGAGCACCACAGGGTCGAAGGTCGTCAGCTTGAAAGCGCCGCCAGCCTCGCGGCTGGTCTCGACGAACGCTTCGGTGTGCTGCGCGGCATGCAGATCGGATCCGCAGATCCCGCAGGCAAGGGACTTGACCAGCACCTCGCCCGGGCCGGGCTGCGGGATCGGTAGCTCCTCGACCCAGATCTTGCCTCGCTGCATCAGAGCTGCCCGCATCGAAGTCTATTCGGCAGCAGATGCGCTAGCGACTGTCGACTTACCGGCCCCGAAGAACTTCCTGACGTCTTCCGCCATGATGTAAAGCGTGGGCACGAGAATGAGCGTAATCAACGTTGCGAACAGTATTCCGGACGCCAGCGACACCGCCATCGGAATGACCATCTGCGCGTGAGCGCTCGTTTCCAACACGATCGGTATGAGGCCGAAGAACGTCGTGAGTGAGGTGAGCATGATGGCGCGAAAGCGTGCGGCGCCTGATTGAATTGCCGCTTCGGTCGGGGTCGCGCCAGCAGCGACGGCCTTGTTCACGTAATCCACCATGATCAGGCTGTCGTTCACGACCACCCCGGACAACGCGATCATGCCCAACATCGAGATCGAGCTGACGGCGATGTCGAAAACCAGGTGACCGACCACCGCGCCCACGATGCCGAAGGGTATGACACCCATGATGATCAAAGGTTGGATGTAGGACTTCAGCGGTATCGCCATGAGCGCATAGATGCCGAACAGCGAGATGATGAAGCCGGTCAGTACTTGGTCGAAGCCGATGCGCGCCTCGAAAGCGCTGCCGGTGACGTCCGTGCTGATGCCCGGATACTTGGCCTTCAGTTGCGGCATGAAGTCAGCGTTGACTTGGCTGATGACTTGAGTCGGTTCGACGACGTCGATCTGTGAGTTCGCGGTGACGGTCACCGCGCGGTCACCGTTCACGCGTTGAATGTTGTCGTAGCCGCGTTCGAGCCGATAGTTGGCGACGGCGGCGAACGGCAGTGCCTGGCCGTCCGGGGTGCGTATCCACATGTTTTCGAGATCGCCGATGGATTGGCGTTCGGAACGCGGGTACCGCACCATCACCTTAACCTCTTGATCGCCGCGTTGAATGCGTTGCGCTTCGGCGCCGTAAAAAGCCGTGCGCACCTGCCGGCCGAGATCGGCAAGCGTAATGCCCGATGCTTCGGCTTCCGGTTTGATTTCCAGTTGCACTTCTTCCGGTCCGAGATTGGCGGATACGAGCACCTCGTAGACACCATCGAAGCCGTTGAGGTGGTCTTCGAGCTCTGCAGCGGCGGCTTCCAACTGACCGTAGTCGCGCCCAGTGAGCTTGAATGCGATGGGCGGGCCGCCGCCGGAGTGCATGGAGGAAATGAACTTGAGCTCTTTCGCGCCGGCGATCTCGCCAACATTCGCACGCCAGCGTTCCTCGAGGTCTTGGGGGGTTGCCGTGCGGTTTTCGCTTCTCGAAAGTTCGACTCTAAACTCGCCCTTTTTTCCGTCGTTGATGTAGGTAAAGACGTTTTCGACAATGTCTTCGTCATCGCCGGATTCGGCTTTCAATTCGTCGCTCGCCTGACGCAGCGAGGCGGTCATATGCTCGACGATCTGCGTGACGAGCGCTTCCGGCGCACCGTCGTAGAGCTCGAGGCTGGCCATCACGAAGTCGTCTTTGATATCCGGAAAGAAATTGAAGCGTACTTGGCCGCCCGCCAGGAGTCCGCCCGTGATGATGAGAAGACCGACGAAACTGGCGAGCGTTGTGGTTCGGTGGGTCAGTGCGGCGTGCAGGATCGGCGTGTAGAACTCTTTGATGACGCGCGCCAGCCACCGGTCGACGTGATCGGCGATACCTTGCTTGTTGTGCGAGGAGCGCATTGCGGCGAGATGGGACGGCAGGATGAGCTTGGATTCGATCAGCGAAAAAGCCAGACAGAGAATCACGACCCAAGCGATCGCGCCCGACATGGTGGCGACCGGGCCGGTGGCGAACAGCATCGGCAGAAAGGCCATGATGGTCGTCAGCACGCCAAAGGTCGCAGGCACGGCGACTCGGCGAGCGCCAGCGACGATCACCGGCACGCTATAACCGTATTTTTCGGTTTCGGTGTACACGGATTCGGCGACGACAATGGCATCGTCGACGACGATACCGAGCACGAGTATGAAACCGAACGTGCTCAGTACGTTGAGGCTGACGCCAATGCCTGGCAACGGCAGCAGCATCATTGCGCCAAGAAAAGCCACGGGGATGCCGATGATGACCCAGATGGCAAACTTCATGTGCAGAAAGAGGCTCAAGATGACAAGCACGAAGACCGCGCCCATGAACATGTTCTCCGTCATCATGGTCATGCGGTCTTCCATGTAGTAGCTCATGTCCGTCCAGGTTTGCAGTTGCACGCCGGGCGGTAGGGAAAACTGTCGTTCCTCGACGTAGTTGCGCACCGCGGCGGCGACATCGAGTTCGTTTTCCGTATCGGTGCTCATCACGCTGATGCCGAAGCTGCGTTGGCCGTTGAAGAACGAGTAACTTTCGACCTCGGCGAACGCATCCCGGACTGTCGCGATGTCACCCAGCAACACGCGAGCGCCGTCTTCGCGCGTCAACACCACGATCCGTTCGAACTCTTCGCCGGTGTACGCTTGGCCCTTGGTTCGCAGCCGAATATCGCCGCCGTCCGTGCGAATGCTGCCGCCGGGCAGGTCGACTGACCAGCCGTTGATGATTTGGGCGACGCGATCCAGGGTAAGCCCGTATTGGCGTAGTGTCTGCTCGGATATCTCAATCGAGATCTCGAAGGGTCGAGCGCCTTGGACTTCAGCGAAGCTGACCTCGGGCAGCGACATGATCTCGTCCTTGAACTGATCGGCGAGTTCCTTCATAACGCGTTCGTCCATGGCACCGGAGACCTGAACGCTGATGGCGCCGCGGCGAAAGCGCGACTTGGTGATGATCGGGCGCTCGGTCTCGTTGGGAAACGTCGATATGGCGTCGATCGCGAGCTTCACTTCGTCCAGCACGTCGCCGAGCTCGTAGTCGTCGTGGACGTTGACCATGACTTGACCCATGCCTTCGTAAGCGAAGCCGAAGATCTCCTTGATGCCTTCCACATCTTCGATGGCTTCCTCGATCTTGACGACGACACCTTCTTCGACTTCGGCCGGTGCGGCGCCCAGATAAGGTACCTGCACGGTGATCTGGTCGAACTGAACGTTCGGCATGGTCTCCAACGTGATCGTGAAGGCGCCGTACACGCCCATGATAATGATGAACACCATCATCAAATTGGCTGCGACGTGGTTGTGCGCAAACCAGTTGATGATGCCTTTTTGCTGAGGGTGTTCCTGAGGGTCGATCACGTCCGTACGGGCATGCCGGGTATTGGGGTCTCGATGGGCGTGATGCAGATTCGATCACCGTCGGTAAGACCGTCGTCGATATACACGAGGTGCGTGTCGGATCGCACGACTGAGACATCGGCGGGTTGCAGCTCGTTGGCGTCGTTAACGAGCCAAAGTTGGTCGCCTCGATACATGGCGTGACGTGGAACCGAAAACAGCAAACCCGCGTCGCGCCCCTGAATTTGGGCGCTGACGAACGTTCCGATGCGCAGGGGCTCGGGATGTTGGCCGACCGTGCCGTACGGATCTTGCACTTGTGCAACCGCGTAGAGCACGCGTGTGCGAGCATCGAATACGCCTTCGGTGCGGGTGATCTCCCCCTGCCATTCGTGTGTTACGCCGCCAATGTCTGCGCTGAGGATGACGGGTACCGGTTTGGTATTGGTCTGCGAGGGAAGATCGATGAAGCGCATATCCTGTTGCGTGAGTGGCAGACGCACCTCTGCATAGTCTGTCGCGAAGGTGTTGGCGAGCTCGCCACCGCGATTGACGAACTGACCTATGTCGGCGAGTTTTTTACGGACCATTCCATCGTACGGTGCTCGGATGAAGGTTCTTTCGAGATCGCCCATGGCTTGCTCGAACTCTGCTTGTGCATACTCCAAAGTAGCTAGCGCGGCAGCGAGTTGTGGTTTGCGCAACGCCAGGTCGGAGGCGGGCTTGTTGGCGGTCGCCACCGAATTCTGCAGGCGCTTCCAGTCTTCGAGTGCGTATCCAGCCAACGCGTTTTCGGTCGCGACTTGGGTTTTCGCCTGGGCGACATTGGCGCGGGCACTCTTGAGCTGGGTTTCGTAGATACGCGGATCGATGCGAACCAGCAGATCACCTCGTTTGAAGAATCCGCCACTGACGAAGGCGTCCGCAACGCTGATGATTTGGCCGCTCACTTCCGACACGAGCGTTGTCTCGGTGCGGGGCGAGACTTCACCTTGGGCGCTGACGATAAAGGTGACGGGCGCTTTAGTCGCGGTAAGCGTCTCGACGAATAGTACCGGTGGTGGCTTAGGTTGCTGCTTCGCCTGCGGGCGGTTTTGCACGAGTACGAAGGCAATGCCGATTGCGATGACCAGCACGGTAAGTGGAACTAACGTCTTCGCGAACATCCGACGCCCTTGAGACCGCGATATGCGACATAACCCACGGAACCGCGCATTATACTGCCCCTGCGTCCAGCGGTATGTGCGTTTGCGCAACTGTTTACGCCTGGTTGGCGGGTGCCGGCGTCGAATTTGACAACGATTTGACAAGGATGGAAGGCGCCTGCTTACTCCCCAAATGGTCGAAGAATCACCATCCACGATGCCGCCGCTGGGCTCCACGCCGATTGCGCAAGCCGTATTCGCACGTGACGGCTATGCCGTCGTGCCCGGTCTGGTCGATGTCGAGACGTGCCGGCTCCTTCGAGAAGCGGTCACGGCGTCGCTGGACCCGCTGATGGGCCCGGTCGAGTACGAGGCGGACGTCGGTTATCCCGGCGCTCCGACGGACCGCGACGCAAGGGGCGGTCGCACGCCCCGCAGATTGTTCCATGCGGTCTCGCGTTTTCCGCCGCTCGCTCGTTGGGCAACGGGCAAAGAGGTTGGCGATGAACTCGCTGGTTTGTTCGGTCACCACGACATTAGCCTGTCCCAATGCCATCACAACTGCATCATGACCAAGCACCCGGGTTACAGCAGCGCTACGTTGTGGCACCAAGATATTCGCTACTGGTCGTTCGACCGGCCTGACCTGATTTCCGTTTGGGTCGCACTCGGCGCAGAGACGCGCAACAACGGCGCACTCAAAGTCATCCCCGGTAGCCATCGTTTGGAACTCGATCGTGGCCGTTTTGATCGCGATTTGTTTCTACGCCCGGATCTTCCGGATAATCAATCACTGATCGAGCAAGCCGAGGATGTCGTGATGGCCCCCGGAGATGTATTGTTCTTTCATTGCCGAACGTTTCATGCGGCAGGTAAGAACCATACCGATGCGATCAAGCTATCGGCGGTGCTGACATACCACGCGCGAGACAATCGTCCCATCCCCGGAACGCGATCCGACCTGCTACCAAGTTTGCCGCTGTGAACGCGGACGATGAGTCGTTTCGCGATGCCATGCGGGATGTCGCGCCCCTCGAGCAGCGGCGGGTCAGCCATGCAAAGCCGGTTGTTGATCCGACGATCGGGCAGCAGCGACGCGAGGACGCAGTTGGCGCAGCGACTAACCGTGCAGACGCAAACTTTCTGACTGCTGGCGACGTAGCGCCGGTCGATCCGCTTGCGATCATCTCCTGGAAGAAGGACGGGGTGCAGGATGAGGTGTTTCGGAAACTCCGGTTGGGACGATACGCGATCGAAGGCGAGCTGGACTTGCACGGAAAAACGGTCGAAGAAGCGCGCGCGCACGTCTTCGATTTTCTGCGTCTAGCCCAGGCCAAGGGTTGGCGGAGCATATTGATCGCCCACGGCCGGGGCGTGCACAGCGAGACGCCGGCTCGCATAAAAAGCTTTGTTGCCCATTGGTTGGTTGAGCATCCGCAAATCAACGCGTTTCACAGCGCCGAACGCCGCCATGGCGGCACCGGCGCCGTTTACGTGCTTGTCAAGAAATCGCCGTCGGAGAAAGACCAGAATCGCGAGCAGTACGGCGGTAAAGGCGCGCCGGATCCTAATTATCAGTCCGAACCACACCGGTAGGCAGTGAAACTTTGTGTGCCACCGTCGCGTTCCTCGATGGGAACGATCGTGTCTGCCCCGAGACCGGCTGCCTCGTTTCTGCCGAGTACTGTCAACTCTTCCTGCACTTTTGCTGACCCGCGTTTGATGCCCACACGGTCCCGCGTGGTCGTGCTGACGATACCTACGCGATCGCAGTTGGCGACGTCGGCAGCGGTTGCCTGACTGACGCCGGCGCCGGCATCTGTCAATTTCACGAAGGTGCAGCCGGCTAGCAGCAAGGCGGTAGCAAGCGCGATCACTCTGGTGGCTTTCATCATAGGGTTCCTTTGTCGAGATCGAGTTTGCCGCGTGCCAGGTTGAGGCGCAGCACGTCCGATGCGCCTTCCGCCAGACGCCAAGCGCGGACGCGACGATACAAGGCTTCGAGGGGGTGTCCAACGACCAGCGCGTTACCGCCGACCAATTGGATTGCGGTATCGACGACGTCGGTCACCATGTCGGTGGCAAACACCTTGCAGGCGATACCTTCGTTGACGATATTGTTGCCGGCATCCGCCAAACGCGCCGTACGATACAACATGCTGCGTGCTGCGAAGGCTTGAATGCGCATGTCGGCATAACGCAAGCGAACGCCTTCCTTGCTACCGCGCAGGTCGCCGTTGCGATCGGGTTTACCAAGGTGCTCGGTCGTGAAGTCGATGGTCCAACGCGCAAGGCCGACGCACTGTGCCGCGATCAGCAAACGCGTGTCGACGATCTGTCGCATCGCCCGCGGCAGCCCGTCTCCGGGTTTGCCGATGATGTTCACCGCTGGTACCCGCACGTCGTTGAATTCGAATGCCGCATGGTGACTGCCGTCCAACGATTCGAAGCGTTCCGTCAACGTCATGCCGGGCGTGTCGGTGTCGATGACGAGCATGGCGGGACCGTGGTCTTCCAGGCGCACTAGCGTATTGATGAAATCGGCATCTGCGCCGCCGGTGACATACGATTTGCAACCTGTAACGACGACGACGTCACCAACGATGCGTCCCAGCGTTGGGTGTTCTTCCGGCTCCGTGAAGCCGAACGCGCCTCGTTTCTCGCCACGGAGCATGGGGGCAAGGTAGTCGCTTGCCAGCGGCTCATCGCAACCGGCCAACACGCCTGGCCCCGGACCAAAGACTGACTCGAGGTAAGGCGGGTTGTGAGCAGCGAGTTCCTCGCGGACGATGGTCAACTCCAGCGCCGACGCATTGGTACCGCCGTATGCTTCGGGTTGCGTCATTTGATGAAACCCGATGCTCTGCGAGGCCTTGGCAACCTCGCGCCCCTCACCGGCTTTACCGGCTCTGGGTAACAACACGGCTGCGGCGAAGCGTTTGGCGCTTTCCTGGAGTTCGAGATGTGCTTTGGATAGTTGTTCAGGCATAGCTATAGAGCCGGCCCGACCAG
>CBDTZM010000053.1:0-8075 GCA_965364915.1 uncultured Pseudomonadales bacterium
TAGCTCTGTAATCTGCGGCTCGAGCGCAACCTGCGGTTCAATTTCGGGTGGCACGGACGGCATGGGTTCAGGCGGCAAGGTATCCGGCAGCAGCACGATTTCCAAAGGCGACCTGCGCTCCGACGACTGCTGCGGCCACAACCAGAACAACAGTCCATGCGCGATCAACGAAACCGCGACGGCTGGACCGATGGCTTTTAGGTTGTTCAATTTTTCAACGAATGGGTCGTTCTATATCTTGTCCATCACATCGCCAAAAAGTTCCTCGTCGCTGGGCAACTCTTTGGTTTTTGCCAACGGCTTCGATACCCAGGTTTCGTTGATGAGGTCACGCCAGGTGATGTTGTTGTTGGTGCCGTTGCCGCCCCACGAACCGCAGCCAAGCGAGAACGTCTGGCGCATACCGTTCCACAGGTTACCGCTGTTCGATGCGGCCTGGGGTTGGTTGACCATGACCCGCGAGGTGCGAGTGGCGTTGGCGAGCTTCATGATGTTGTCGTCGCTATTGGAGTAGATGCCGCAGGAGTGACCTTGGCCTTGGTAGGACTGAATGTTGTTTGTGAGCTCGATGGCCTCGTCGATGTCTTGCGCCTGGTACAACGCCATGACCACGGAAAGTTTTTCGCCGGAGAACGGATGCTCCGCACCGAATCCGTCTTCGGGCACGATGTAGAAAGACTTGCCCTCCGGCAGGTCGATGTCTGCCATACCGGCGATCTTCTCGGCGGGCTGAGCAACGATGGCGGTATTCAGATGACCGTCGTACCACAGCGTTTTTTGCAGCTTGTCTTTCTCGTCGGCATTGACCACGTAGCCGCCCTTCTCTTGCAGCTTGGCCAACATCTCTTCATAGATGGGTTCCACGAGGATCACCGAGTTGTCCGCTGAACAGGAAGCGGCCAGATCGAGCGTCTTCGACAGGCGGATTTTTTCTGCCGCGTCGTCGAGATCGGCGGTTGCGTCGACAGTTATCACCGCGTTGCCGACCCCAACACCTAGCGCCGGCGTTCCGCTCGAATAAGCAGCGTGCACCATGGCGCCGCCGCCGGTGGCCAACACGCGGTCGCACTGGCGCATGAGTTCGTTGGTCGACTCGAGGGACGGGGCGTCGATGCTGATCACCAGGTCAGCGGGTGCGCCCATGATCGCCAACGCATCGCGCATGCGATCGCAAATCATCTTGTTGGTCAGCTTCGCGCGCGGGTGCGGTGCAATGATGATCGAATTGCGTCCTTTCACCGCAGAGATCGCCTTGATCACCGGCGTCGCCTCAGGATTAGTAGAAGGCGACAACGCGCCGATAACACCCATCGGCTTTGCGATCTTGATTATGTTGCGTGCTTTGTCTTCTTCGATGATGCCCACGGACTTGTCGTGGATGATGTCCATCAGCGTCGCGCGGGTCTTCCGCGATATTTTCAGAAACTTGCCGTCGTAGTTGCCAAGCTGGGTTTCGTCGACGGTAAACTGGGCAATCTCTTCCGCCACACCGGGCTTTGCAACCGACCAAACCATGGCCCGAATCAGCTGATCGACTTGTTCCTGGGTGTAGTTCTCGATTTCTGCCTGTGCGGCCCGCGACCGCTCGATCAGGCCTTTGATTTCCGCTTCGGCAGATTCGTTGGTCTTCGGTAGAACGACTTGCTCGGCCATGGACGTGTCTCCAGTTCATCGGTGTCAACCATCTAGAATACCCCAGGGAGGGGCGTTTCGGAACAAAGGCGCCCTGATGCCCGGGCCCGATGAGGCGGACGATTCGTGGTAGGGTCCGATCGGTCATCAGGGCCGGGACGCGGAGATACATCGTGACGCGACTAACGACTTTGACCATCATCGCCTTCGGCTTGTCCGCACTGCCGTGGTGGACTGCCGCAAATGATCGTACCTTGGAAGCGGAATCGAGCGTGACGACCGAGCACACGGTCACCGTCAACGGCAAACGCATCCCCTACACAGCAATTGCAGGCACCCAACCCGTATGGGACGACCAAGGCGAGCCCATCGCAGGGTTGTTCTACACTTACTACCAACGCAGCGACATCAAAGACAACGCCGATCGTCCCTTGCTCATTTCGTTCAACGGCGGGCCCGGTTCGGGTTCGGTGTGGATGCACATTGCCTATACCGGGCCTCGAGCGCTCAAGATCGACGACGAAGGATTTCCGGTGCAACCCTACGGCGTCGTGGAAAACGCATCATCCGTAATCGACGTGGCCGATATCGTGTTCGTGAATCCGGTCAACACGGCGTTCTCACGCATCATCAATACCGGGGAAGATGCAAAATCCGACAACGCGAAGCGCTTCTTCGGGGTCAACGCCGACATCAAGTATCTCGCCGAGTGGCTCAACACCTTCGTTTCGCGCCACAACCGCTGGCGCTCACCGAAATACCTCATTGGCGAAAGCTACGGCACCACACGAGTCTCCGGATTAGCGCTCGAACTACAAAACAACCAATGGATGTACTTGAACGGCGTCATCCTGGTGTCGCCGACCGACATCGGCATCGAGCGCGACGGACCCGTCAAGATCGCCAATCGCCTGCCCTACTTCGCGGCTGTCGCCTGGTACCACGGCGCGCTGGCGCCGGAGCTACAACAACGCGATTTGGAAGATTTGTTGCCCGAGGTCGAGGATTACGCGATCAACAAGCTGATCCCGGCACTCGCCAAGGGAGGGTTCCTGAACGCTGCGACACGCGACCAAGTCGCAATGCAGATGTCCCGCTACTCGGGGCTATCGAAGCAGAGCATCATCCAAAACAACTTGGATGTGACGACCGCGTTTTTCTGGAAGGAACTGTTGCGCGACAAGCACCAAACCGTCGGACGACTCGATTCCCGATACCTCGGCATCGACCGCAAAGACGTCGGAACGGGTCCCGACTACAGCGCGGAACTCACCTCGTGGCTACACTCGTTCACGCCGGCTATCAACTACTACCTGCGCGAAGAACTGAGCTACGCAACCGACGTCAAGTACAACATGTTCGGGGACGTCTCCCCGTGGGACCAGAGCAACAACCAAACGGGCGAAAACCTGCGCCAAGCCATGGCCCAGAACCCCTATTTGAAAGTCATGGTGCAGTCGGGTTATTTCGACGGTGCAACCAACTACTTCGACGCCAAGTACACGCTGTGGCAACTGGACCCCAGTGGCGTCATGCGCGACCGCATGCGCTTCAAAGCCTATCGCAGCGGTCACATGATGTATCTGCGCGCACCGGACCTCGCGGCCGCGAATCAGGATATTCGCGATTTCATCGAGTGGACGACACCGGCCGCAGGTCAACCCGCCAAGTACTAATCCGCGTCGGGCAACGCGAACGCCAATATATGATCCCCCGGCGGGCTGCCCCCGCCCCAATGTCCCCCAGCTGCGACGACGACGTATTGCTTACCGGTCGAACTGACCTGGTAAGTCATCGGCAAGGCGTTAGCCGCGGTCGGCGTCGCGACCTTCCAGAGCTCTTCACCGGTTTGCAAATCGAAAGCCCGGAACGCGTGCTCGTTGGAAATGCCCGCAAAGATCAAACCGGTATCGGTCATCATCGGCGCCGAGAAACCGGGCAGGCCCTCGATCCACCAGAACGGAAACGGCGCCATGTCCCGCGTCGTTCCCATGGGAACACTCCACAGCACCTTGCCTGCCTCTAGATCGATCGCGTCCAACGTACCCCACGGCGGCGCCGTACAGGGCACGCCGAGCGGCGAGGAGAAGAAGCCGGTTTCCACGCAATACGGCGTGCCCGTTTGAAGCTGACCAAAGCCGCCGCCCTCTTGGAGCTGAGCTAAGCTACCGGTAGCGCATTGCTCACGGGGAATGAGTTTCGTCGAGCCAGATGCGCGCAGCGTATAGACGACCATGATGCGCGAGTCGGGATGCACCGCAGGCGATCCCCAATTGTTACCACCGCCATTGCTCGGAAAGTTGATGGAGCCTTGCACCGTAGGCGGCGTGTAGAAGCCATCGTTGCGGATTTCGCGCAGTCGATCCACGCATTGGCCTTCGTCCCAAAACGTCAGGCCCCACATATCGTCCTCGGTCAACGGCGGCGTGATCATGTGCGGCACGTGGGTTGGGAACGGTTGCGTAGGCGAAAGCGGTTCTTCCGGCACGCCGTCTTGCGGAACCGGCCGTTCCTCGACCGGCCACACCGGCTCACCCGTGTCGCGATTCAACACGAACGTTAGACCCATCTTGGTCGTCTGCACGACCACCGGAACGGTTTCTCCATTGACCGTCATGTCGACGAGCGTCGGCTGTGACGCCGTGTCGTAGTCCCAGACGTCGTGATGCACCATCTGATGATGCCATGCGACCTCGCCGGTCGCTCCGTGCAAGGCGACGACAGAGCTCGAATAGTAGTCCAGATCTCCGCGATGGCCCCCGTAGTAGTCGGGCGACGTGTTGCCGGTCGGTACGAACACCAGGTCGCGCTCTTGGTCTGCCGCAATGATCGTCCACACGTTGGTCGTGCCGCTCAGATAGGTATCGTCGTCATTGAGCTCTTGGCTGCCAGGCTTGACCGGATTCCACGCCCACAGAAACTCGCCGCTGCGAATATCGTAGGCACGCACCACCCCGCTCGGGATGTCCACACGTTGGTTGTCGAGGACCATCGCCCCGGTAATCACCCGATCACCCAAGATTGCGGGTGGTGAAGTAATGGAATACTCGGCCGGAGTATGTGCCGACAAACCGTGCGACACGTCGACTTCGCCGTTGTCACCGAAATCGGGACAACGCTGGCCGGTTTCCGCATCCAACGCGATCAATCGCGCATCGAGGGTACCGACGATAATGCGATGCTCACAAAACCCCTCTTCGCCGGATTGCCAACTACTGACGCCGCGACAGTTTGGGAGGATATCCGCGAAGCGATCCACTTCCGGATCGAATTTCCACAATTCCTTACCGGTTTCGGCATCAAGAGAGAACACTTGGTTGAACGGCGAACAGTAGTACAGACGATCGTCGACGTTGATCGGCGTTACCTGCAACGAACTTTGGCTGGTGAATTGACCCGGCGAGATGTTTGCTTCACGGATGTCGCCGGATCGGTGCTCCCACGCAAGCTCGAGGTATTGGACGTTTTCAGGCGTGATCTGATTAGCCCGCGAGAAGTGGCTGCCGCCCGACGTCGCCCCATAAGCGGGCCAATCCGCGACCGTGCCGGCTGGAATATCACCCAGCGGCGGTGGCGAACAGGCGGACAACACAACAGTGGACAACGCAATGAAGCACAACGTTCGAACCATGGAACCCCCTAACAAATCGGCATGCGGATGCTAACGGTTGCGGTGCAACGCCGCCAACATGATTCACAGATAGCGACGACCGACGTACCACCAAACCGGCAACGCCAACAACAGCATGGCAGACGACCAGACCAATAGGCCCGTTGCGCTGAAGGTCACCTGAAGACCGGCGTAAAGCAACGAACCACCGGCGTACGCCAAATTCGACAACGCCATATACACGGCAAACTGCGTCGCCGCGACTTGCGCTCTGCAGACACGCATCATGACGACGATGATGGCGATGAGCGAAATGTGGGAACAGATCCAGCCGACCATCACCAAACCCACCATGGCGTCATCGTTACTCACGAACGCCAATCCAACCAGCAGCATGCCCGCTACCTTGACGATCGCGGCGAGGGCAAGCGCCCACTTGGCGCCATATTTGTCGATCGCTGGACTGACAAGCAAGCCAATGGCGGCTGCGATCAAACTACCAAGGGCATACCAATCGTTGTAGACGACATCGTCCCAACCAAGTTCCTGAACGGTATAGACAGGCAACATCGTGAACAGCAGTCCGTCGGATACTCGGGTTAGCGTCTCGACCACGATGAGCAAAAGACTTACGGGCGCGACGAGCGCGACGAAACCTGACTTCATCAACGGCAGCAGGCGGTCTACCTGAAGATCCAACGCGTGCTGGCTGGCTTGCCCCGATGACCAAGGCAACAGCCTTTCGCCAACGCGTTCACGAACGAGCAAGGGGACCAAGAAGATTGCGAGCGTCGCCGCCGTACCGAGGAAAGCGACCCCGCTCAGGCCCATCTGATTGAGGGCATAACCACCCCCCGATGTGCCCACGCTAATACCCAACAACTGGCCACCGAACATGAAGGCATTGGCCCGCGCCCGATCTTCGACCGGCAGTACGTCGATGGCCATCCCGTCGACGGCCACATCCTGGGTTGAAGCACACAGGTTGATAAGGAAACCCAGCCCCGCGGTAATGTAGAAGAAGCTTTTGGGGTCAGGTGCTATCGCCAGCAACAGAAACGCCGCCGAAATACTAATCTGCGCACCCATCACCCAGGGTCGTCTGCGACCCATCGCGGGATAACTGAACCGGTCCATAACCGGCCCGGCGAGCAGCTTGAAGCTCCACGGCAGGTTGGCGATGAAGATGAAGATGCCAATTTGCGCCGGATCGAACTGCTGGCTCGCAAACCAGCTCGGCAACGCCACGGCGAAAAGCCCAAAGGGTAGACCTTGGGCGATATAGAGAATGCCGAGAGAAGCAAAACGCCAGTTTCGGCTTTCGGTCAATACCGGGAACGTCGACGTGTTGATGGTTGATTTCTGGCCTTGTTCTTATCGCGGCACTATGCATGGTTGGGGCATGATGCTCAAACCGTCTATTTGCGATTACAATCCCACGTCATGAAAGAAACACTAGCCGTCGGTTTCGAGGCCGAACAAACACATCGCGTAACACCCGAGATGTCGCCGCCGCATCTGCCGATGAAGGTGCTGTCCACACCGTCTATGGTGCAGCTGATAGAAGGCACGTGCCTGACGTCCATCGTTCCCCATCTCGACGACAACGAGACTTCCGTCGGTACGCATGTGAACTTCTCCCACACCGGACCAGCACACGCGGGAGAGGACGTTATGGTCAAGGTGCGGCTGGCGGCGATCAACAAGCGGCGTTTGACGTTCGAGGTCGAGGTGCATTCGCCGCGCGGAGTGATCAGCACCGGAACGCACGAGCGTGCGGTGATCGATCCAAGCCGTTTGGGTTGATTTCGACCTGTACCACCTCCACGGAACGACGATCCGGCCGCGCAAAATAGCGACTCAATGTTTATGCTGTCTGCAGGCAATCACCGGCTAACCGCAGGAGGCATCCATGAGCATCTCGGATCGATATGAGGCCTACGCAGCAGCTTTCGAAGAGACCTTCGCCGATGACGACTGGTCGCGGCTCGAGCAGTTCTTCACCCCGGACGCGACCTATGAGCCAGGCGACGGGACCAAAATCGAAGGCCGCGACGCGATGCTCGCCCAGATTCGACAATCGGTAAACGCTCTGGACCGTCGGTTCGACTC
The DNA here is from genome assembly GCA_965364915.1 of uncultured Pseudomonadales bacterium. Taxonomy (GTDB): domain Bacteria; phylum Pseudomonadota; class Gammaproteobacteria; order Pseudomonadales; family Azotimanducaceae; genus Azophilus. Next base: position 7,355 of record CBDTZM010000053.1, read on the forward strand.
GCGGGACCTGTCGGTTGTTACGCCAGAAGTCGACGGCAACCAGGTGTCGGTATCGTGGACCATCACTTTCAAGGTCTCCGGTGCGCCCGACCTAGTGATGACCGGAAAGGAATGCGCGACGTTTAGCGGCGACGTCATCGAGCAATTAGAAGACAGGTTCGACGACGGTACCGCCGAAATCATGCAGAGTTGGATGGAATCGCACGGCGACAACCTCGCCTAGTCGGGCTTAGCGGTCTGGCCGCTCGTTCGCCCGTTCCGTCAACGCCTCTTTGAGCGAGGAGATCTCCTCGGCGATTCGTTCCGGGTCGGCAAGCGCGCGCCCTGCCCGCTCGTACCAATGGCCGGCGTTGGAAAGATCGCCCTCCATGATATGCACGATGCCATGGGCCCAACTGCCGAGTGCCGATTCGTCCTTTTGGGCAATGCTGTGCGCCCCCTGCCAATCGCCTTTTTCGAGCATTTCAACGGCATCTGAAAGTGTCATGAGCAAAACCCTGGCCAAGCGGTATGCCCATTGTACGGCCACCAGCACTTCAAATTGACATATATGCAATATACATATATGCTATTGGCATCTAACTTGAATAAAGACCGTCATCCGTCATGAGTCAAGAACGCAACACAACATCCGAAGCCGAGTTCCTCGCGGATTACGACCCCGAGGTGTTCGAACGCCCGAGCGTCGCGGTCGACGTGGTTTTGCTGACCGTTCAACAAG
>CBDTZM010000054.1:0-8048 GCA_965364915.1 uncultured Pseudomonadales bacterium
CAGGCCTGGCATCAGGACGAGTTCTATATTCCAACCCGCGATCGCTCGCTGGTCGGCGCCTGGATCGCGCTGGATGATGCGACGGTCGAAAACGGCGGGTTATGGATCATTCCGGGGTCGCACCAAGCAGGCGTGTTGTATCCGATGCGTCAACACGGGGACGACAGGTTCGATGGTGCGGCGCAAGCCTACGACTTCCCTCATTCCGAGACGGATGCCATACCCGTGGAAGTGCAACGCGGTGACGTGGTGTTTTTCCACGGCTACGCGTTGCACCGGTCCTTGCCGAATCGCGCACCATCCGGATATCGTCGCGCGCTCGTCAACCACTATATGCGTGCTGAGTCGTTGCTGCCTTGGAACATCGGAAAGCCGGAAGGCGGCCGTACTGACTATCGCGATATCGTGATGGTCGCCGGAACCGATCCGTACGCATATAAAGGAACGGAGGAAATCGTCGAACCGTTTCTGCGCCTCGATCGTTCGACCACGCGCGCCAAAAAAGCTTGCTAACGCTGGCGATTGCGGTGCCCGGTCGCCTAGAATGGCCGGTTTTGCATAAACCTCTAGGGAGGCACGATGCCGACTATCGAGATGCCGGGAACCGACGCCGATCTGCGGGAAGCGCTAGACGCTGCCAACTTGCCTACGCTGTTGATGGTCATGGTGCAGCTGACAGGCGATGACGGCTGGATGTCCGACCGCTTCGCGCCGGCCCCTATCGTCGCACCGGAAGGCAGTTTGTTTCCCGATGATTCGGGCAACTATCGCCCCGAGATAGCCGAAGAGATTCGCACCGCGGCGTTCGAATTGCTGACTCGACTACGCGATACGCGGGCCGAGCTTCCGGGACCGCCGACGCTCGAGAAGATGACCGAAATGATGTCTTTCGCCGTCGCCGAACCGGTTGCCTCCGACTATGCGGCCATGCTGATGGAAGAGACGCGCTTCGTCGATCGCGACGAACAATGGCGCAAGCCGTTGACCGATTTGCTGGAGCGCCGAGCGCTGGGCGAATTCAGCGTTATCGTCGTTGGCGCCGGTATGTCGGGAATTTGCGTGGCGGCAAAGCTCAAGGACGCGGGCATCCCCTTCACGGTTCTCGATAAAAACGCGGCGGTGGGTGGTACCTGGTACGAGAACACCTATCCCGATTGCGGCGTCGATACACCCAACCACTTCTATTCGTACTCATTCGAACGCAACCCGAATTGGTCGGGCTACTTTTCCAAACGCGACGAGCTCTTCGACTATTTCGAACGCTGTGCCGACCAATTCGGTATTCGAGACGCCATACGATTGGAAACGGAAGTCGTCCGGATGCGGTATGACGAGTCGAAGGGCCAATGGCGAGTCGATGTCCGAACACCCGATGGTACCGAAGAGACGCTGACAGCCACCGTAGTGATCAGTGCGGTCGGCCAGCTGAATCGGCCGAACATGCCTGACATCGACGGCATCGACGCCTATCTTGGGCCGCTGTTTCATTCTGCCCGCTGGCGGCACGACGTCGACCTCGAAGGCAAACGTGTTGCGGTGATTGGCACGGGATGCAGCGCGGTACAGTTGCTGCCCAAAACCGCCGAAATCGCTGCCAGCGTCAGCGTGTTTCAACGCACGCCGCACTGGCTTTCGCCGAATCGAGACTACTATCGGCCCGTGGAGCAAGGTCTCATCTGGGCGCTCAATCACATTCCTTATTACGGGGAGTGGCATCGAGCACGCATGATTTTCGGGTTCGCGGATCGCACCTGGCCCGCGGTCAATGCCGACCCTAGTTGGCCCCATCCGGAACGCGCCATGAACGAGTTGAACGACGGCATGCGTGAAGCCATCACGGCCTACATTAAAGAGCAGCTTGGCGATCGTCAGGATCTAGCACCCAAGTGCACACCAGACTTTCCAGTCTTCGGTAAACGGTTGGTCATCGACAACACCTGGTACCCGACCATCGCGAGAGACAACGTCGAGCTCGTTACCGAAGGTATCGCGCGGATCACCCCGGAAGGTATCGAGACCGTCGATGGTAGGTTGCATACCGTCGATGCCATCGTCGTCGCCACGGGGTTCAAATCCAATCTTTTCCTCTGGCCGATGGAAATCGTTGGCCGCTCAGGCGTCAGCTTGGCGGACCGTTGGGGGGACTATCCTCGGGCTTTTCAGGGCGCCGCGGTTCCGGACTATCCCAACCTGTTCTGTCTGTACGGCCCGAACACCAATATCGTCCATGGCGGCAGCATCATCTATCAGGTTGAGTGTCAGGTGCACTACGTCATGCAATGCCTCGTGCACATGATCGAAAAACAACTGCGTTCGATGGAGGTTCGTGAAGAGGTCAACGACGAGTACAACGATCGCGTTCAAGCCATTAGCGCAACGTTGGCGTGGGGTCACCCAGGTGTTCAAAGCTGGTATAAGAACAGTCAAGGGCACGTTGTAAATAACTCACCGTTCAGTCTGCAAAAGTTCTGGGAGGTCAACCACGACCTCGTCGCGGATCACTATGTCGAAGCGCAACTCGATTAGGAACGTGAGGCGGCTGGCGATGTCCTGATCAGCTGAGCTCTAGCCCCTCGAGCAATCCGTTGTCGCGCCACTCTTCGAGGACCTCGAAGAATCGAACGGGACCGGCCCCATACATCTCCGAGAAGAATCCGTTGCGATTGCCGGGTTTGCCTTCGCTGTTGTAGTACCCGGGCGTGCAGTCCGCGTAGAACTGGGTGTTCGTCCGGGAGAGGCGTTGAATCTCTTCCACGTATTCTTGCTCGGCCGCGGCGCTCACCTCGACGGTCTTGTGGCCCCGAGATCGCAACTCACTCAAGACGTATGCAACGTGTTTGGCTTGGTTGTTCAACGCGTGGGGTACGTTCACGGTGATCGCGGTCTGAGTAAATCCCAGGAAGAAGCAGTTCGGAAAACCATTGCTCTGAAGTCCGTGGTAAGTACGCATGCCGTCGGACCAATGATCGCTCAACGACTTGCCGTTGCGCCCCACGATGTCGTAGCCGGAACGGCGCGTGTAAGATGTGCCGACCTCGAAGCCGGTCGCGAAAATCAAACAGTCGACCTCGAATGACCGACCGTTGGCGACAACCGAGTTTTCGGTTAGCCGCTCGACACCTCTGCCTTCGGTATCGACGAGGGTGACGTTCGGCAGGTTGTAGGTCTGCAAGTACTCGTCGTGAAAGCAGGGGCGCTTGCAGAATTGACGGTACCAGGGCTTCAAAGAAGCAGCGGTGCCGGGATCATCGACAATGCTTTCCGCGCGATCGCGTACCTGGTTCATCTTGCGATAGTCCGAAAGCTCCATGAGCTGGGCCTTTTCGTCGCCCGTCAAGCGTCGACCGAGTGTACGACTGGCCTGCTTTGCTGCAATGCCGGTCAGATTACGAAAGATATCCGTCCAGCCGTCACCGACTAGGTCCTCGTCTTGGTCACCGCCGCTCACCAGGGTGTTGAAGTTGTCCATGCGGTGGCGTTGCCAACCAGGTTCGAGTGCGTTGGACCATGCCGGATCGGTCGCGGCGTTGTTGCGCACATCGATCGATGATGGGGTGCGTTGAAAAACGGTCAAATGCTTGGCCCACTCGCCAAGGTGGGGTATGCATTGGACCGCGGTCGCGCCCGTGCCGATGATCCCGACGCGCTTGTCGGCGAGCCCGGTCAGGTTGCCGTTCGAGTCGCCGCCCGTGTAGCCGTAGTCCCAGCGGCTGGTGTGGAACGTGTAGCCTTGGAATTCGTTGATGCCCGGAATGCCCGGCAGCTTCGGTCGATTGAGCGGACCGTTGGCCATGGCAACGTAGCGGGCGCGCATTTGATCGCCGCGATCGGTGCGGATGACCCAAACCTTTGATGTCTCGTCCCAGCGCAGTTCTTCGACACCGGTTTGTAGGCAGGCGTTGTCGTATAAGTTGTAGTGCCGGGCGATACGTCTGCTGTGCTCGAGAATCTCCGGCGCAAACGAGTACTTGTGCTTGGGTATGTAGTTCAGTTCTTCCAACAGGGGGAGATAACAATACGACTCGACGTCGCACATCGCGCCCGGATATCGATTCCAGTACCAAGTGCCGCCGAAATCCCCGGCTTTTTCGATGACCCGAATGTCCCGAAATCCGGCTTCGCGCAGTCGCGCCGCAGCCAAAAGGCCGCCGAAACCGCCGCCAATGACGGCAACCTCGACTTCGTCGAGCAGCGGTTCGCGGGTGAATCCAGGCTCGACGTAGGGGTCGTCCTGGTAATGGGAAAACTCCGCCGTGACCTCGACGTATTGATCATTGCCGTCGGGTCGTATGCGCTTGTCGCGCTCAGTGAGGTATTTGGACTTCAACGCGTCGGGCTCGAACTCGATTCCGCCCATCAGATCCTCGACGCTGGCGTCGATACGCATACTTATCCCTTACCTATTGTGGAAACGTAGATTCTACGGGGAAAACCGGATCTTTCACATATTCGCTTGTGAGTGAGTCGATGCGGCTTCGCGCCGGACCTGATTCTCGCGTGTACGCTCGACTAAACACGCGATCGTGGTTTAATGCGGTTGTCCCAACATACTGTGTAGTGCATGTACGACGCGCTCGCCAACTCGGCAGAAATCGTTGCAGGGGTGCTAGGCATCGCTGTTACGGTCGTTGCGATCATCGTGGAACTCGCAGCGACCCGATACAACCATCGAATTACCGATTTGTTCATCAGAGAGCCGGTCAATGTGTTGGTGCTATCGTTTTTTGTCGCCACCACGCTGATGTGTGTGTGGGTAAGCGCGCTGTCGGGCCCAATAGAGTCGTCGTGGCTGCACACGCTTACGATGGTGATGATCACTGGCGCGTTTCTGGTGCTTTTGCCCTACTTTGCGTATGTTTTCTCGTTCATCTCGCCGATCAATATTACAAAACGCATTTCGGTTCGGGCCGAGGTAGCGATTCGCAATTGCATGTCCTCATACGATGTAGTCCAACGATCTCGTGCAGCCGACGCGATCGATGAAATTCAAGACGTGATGCGCAGCGCAATCGATGCTGGCGACAGAGACATCGCGATGAGTTGTGTCGTCACATTGACGGATTTGTTGGTGGGCTATCAACAACAACGAAAAGAGTTGCCAGAGTCGTGGTTCGACATGGATATGCTCGCCGCGTCTGATCCCGATTTTGTGTCATTGGAGCTTTCCGCGTTGGAGCGCATCGTCGAAAGGCGATCCTGGTTCGAGTACAAGGTGTTCAGCCAGTTTTATGGCGCCGTTGGGTTGTGCATACCCAAGCTTCGCGAGGTCGCAAACCTGATTAGCATCAAGACGCGCTGGCTAGCCGTGGAAGTCGCGCAACCAGGCTCGGCATTGCTTGATCTGTGTCTACTTAGCTTCAACAGCTATCTTCGCACGACGATCAACGTGCGTGATCCGCGAACTGCATATTACATTTTGAGCCAGTATCGAATGGTCGCGGAGGCCCTGGCGAGAGAAGGTGATACCGAACGTGTCGCGACGATCTCCAGCCGATTCAAGTTCTATGGTCAGCTCGGTTTCAGTACGGGACAACCGTTCATTCTAGAAGTTTGCGCCTTTGATCTCGTGCGCTTGCTGGATTGTTGCATCGGCGATGCCGATGCAAGCGTTGATTGCTTGTTAGACGCGCTCTTGCAGCTCGATCAGGAAATGCGCTCCGAAACCCAGGAAGCCAGTCTTGCTGGCGTGCGCAAAGCGCAACTTCACGCCGCCACCATCTTGCTCGAATCGGGAGATGAGTCACGTACGGATCGCGTCATTGCAGATCTACGATCGGAGACTCAGTTGAGAATCAGCGGAATAATCAAGCAGTTGGAGCAGGAGCGCGACAGCGAATACTGGGAGCTGACACCGAGGGGTATCAACTTCGGCTACCTCCCACCCGAACGACGCCGCCATTTGCAAACGATCCGCGCTCGTTTGAACATCGAGTGAGCGATAAATAGACGCAACGTTGGGGTAGGGGATGGGTCAAATTAGCGGCGTACTGGGTCCAATCGAGCCGGGCAATCTAGGCTTCACGCTCATGCACGAGCATGTGATGGTCTGCGCAAGCGGTTTGCTCGAGAGCTATCCCGATTTGCTGGGGCCGGATCGAGAAGAGCGTGCTATCGCATGTTTGACCCGGGCCCGTGAAGAGGGAATCGACACCATTGTCGATGCCACGACGTTCGATCTCGGCCGCAATGCCGAACTGTTGAAGACGGTCGCCGAGGGTTCCGGCGTCAACATCATCAACGTGACGGGGTGGTGGCTCGACGTTCCACGTTTTCTGGTTGGCGTGGGTCCCAACCAGATGGCTCGCGAATTCGTGCGGGATATCGAAGAAGGGTTTCGGGGCACGGACATCAAAGCCGGCGTTCTCAAATGCGCTGCCGACTTCGAAGGCGTAACCCGGCGACTCGAGGTGATGGCGCGGGCGGTCGCGCGAGCGCATAACGAGACGGGCGTGCCCATCATGGTGCACTCCTACCCCACCGGCCAGGTAGCGCGCAGGCAAATCGAGATCTTCAAGGAAGAAGGCGTAGACCTGACGAGGGTCAAGATCGACCACTGCAACGACACGACCGACACGGAATACCTGAAGTGGATCTTGGACCAAGGCTGCTATCTCGGCCTGGACCGCTACCCGGGTTTTCTAGTGAGCCCGCACATGCGCACGGTTACGTTGAAGCGACTCATGGATGATGGTTACGGCGACAAACTGTGTCCGGCGCACGACTGCATCTGTCTGCACGTGCATAAGGAGCAACCCGACGGATCGATTCCTCAGGAACACGAATTCACCCGGCAAAACCCGGAGCAGTATCTCTACATCAAACGCTTCGTCATCCCGGACCTCTTGGAAATGGGTGCCACCGAGCGAGATATCGACACGCTGTTTATCGACAATCCGCGTCGATTCCTGGCCGGCGAGTGAATCGATGAACGCGCATTCACAGCGGTCCGCGTCGATCAGTACGATCGCGTTCTTCGAGTGTCTGTTAGTGTGGTTAGTGGACCCCAGCTAGCGTCTGGCTGAGCGCGTCCAGTTCTCGTGCTCTGATCGCCAAGTCGGCTTCAAGCTGAGGGATGCTCGCTTGCAGCTGATGTTTTTCGTCGTTGAGGCGCTTGGTTTTCGCGAGCAGCTCGATTCTCTGGGCCGGCGTCCAGACCGGGTTTAGCTGGGCCGCGGCTGTGGAGACGATTTCTGCTTTGACCTGCTCGAGGCGTCCCGTTTGTTGGTACAACGTTCGCTCGAGGTTGGCGACCGCCACCCTGGCGAGATAGAGCGAGCGGCCTTGCTGGTAGGCATGCAGAAAATTGGTGCGCAGGTCGGTAGGACAGATGTTGTTGTGTCCCTTGCCGCGTTCACCGATCGAAAATGCATTGTTCGATGCACAGTACTCTCGCGCACCGTCATCCCAGCCGACCATGTAGCCATGCCGGTCGGGAATGATGCCGTGTTTGACGCAAGCGTCCTGATGGGCCAGCAGTTGGGTGCTTCGGTAACCGTTGACGCCGTCCCGATAGCCCAACGTTTCCCAATCACCGGCAGCGCATTGGTGCTGACTGACGGTGGCGCCGCCACCGCAGGCGCTCAAGCCCAGAATAGTCATGGAAAGGATGAAAAAGAACCGCACAGGTGCCTCCGTTGTCCGTTTCGGCAGTGGTTGGAAGCTAACGCCCGCTTGGTCTAGTTGTCAGGAATTCCATCACAGAATCGTGATGGCTTGGATTGCGTTCTCGGCGAAATGGGGCCTAGTTATCGCTCTTGGCTAAACACCGGTAGGCCACGCCGTGGGCTACAGCATGGTTGAGAAATAGATCGACGTTGGATACCTCGACCACATCGCTCTCTGGATACTGTGCGCGCGCTTGTTCCTGGATGTTTTCGCTGGCGCGGCCGCGCACCCGGTCATAGGACATCTTGTCGTAACAAGCACAATCGGCCCGGGCAGTAAGCTTGCCGAGAACCTCGCACGATTCGTTCGGCGTGCCCGGCGACAAGGCGTGGAATGCTGGATCCTGATCGGCGGGTACCGATGCGAACTGGGCACAGCCTGAG